>DATJFA010000198.1:0-4713 GCA_035496015.1 Terriglobales bacterium
CACCAACGCGGAATATCATTTCGGCAACCGCTATTCCGCGGCAGTGGGTTGGTTTACCACGACCGGCACACGCGACCCGCTCCTCTTTTTCCAGGAGGCGGTGACAGGCAGCGCCACAGGCAGCCCGCAAAGCACTGGTTACAGCCTGAACTTCTCTGTGTGGCCGGTCCAGAATCTTGACCTGGGCGTGCAATACACCGGCTATACACGCTTTAACGGCGCCGCTAATAATTACGACGCCGTGGGACGCAACGCCGGCGGCAACAACACGGTGTACCTGCTGGCGCGGTTTGTCTTCTAGAACAGGGCGTAGCCGCGGAGATGTATCCGCGGCTACGCTTTATGGAGAGAAGTGTCGGGTAGCTAGTAGTTGGTAGTTGGCCTTCACCTGCGGGCTACGACTAACTACTAACTACCAACACCCGCCACACGGCCCTACCAGACCACACAGCGGTCCTTGCGCACCAGTGGCGCATCCGCCTTGCAGTGGAACGCTTGCTGGAATTGCGGCATGTTCACCACCACGCCGTTGATGCGGTACTGGGCCGGCGAGTGCTCGTCGGTCATGGCCCGCAGGCGCAGGTTCTCCGGGCGTTCGTTGGAGCAGTCCCACTGCGCGAAGCCAACAAAGAAACGCTGCTCGGGCGTGAGCCCGTCGCGGTTCTCCAGCTTCTGGCCCTGGGTGGCGGCCTGCCAAGCCTTGAAGGCGAGGATGGTGCCGCCCAGGTCAGCCACATCTTCGCCCAGGGTCAGGCGGCTATTGATTTTGATGTTGTCCACGATGGTGTACTTGGCGTACTGGTCGGCCACGCAGCTGGTGCGGCGGTTGAACTCGGCCTCGTCCTGCTTCGTCCACCAGTCGCGGAGGTTGCCGCGGCCGTCAAACTTGCTGCCTTCATCGTCGAAGCCGTGCGTCAGTTCGTGCCCGATGGTGGAGCCGGTATCGCCGTAATTGGGGGCGTCGTCCATCTTAGGATCATAAAGCGGCGGCTGCAGCACCCCGGCAGGGAAGTTGATGTCATTCATCTGCGGGTTGTAGTAAGCGTCCACGGTAGGCGTGGGCATCATCCATTCGGTGCGGTCGGGTGGCTTGCCGATTTTGTTCAGCTCGCGCCTGGATTCGAACACCGTGGCGTGGGCTACATTGCCCAGAAAGTCGTCGTGGCTGATGCCCACCGAGCTATAGTCACGCCATTTCTTGGGATAGCCGATTTTGTTCACGATGCTGTGCAGCTTGAGCAGGGCCTGCTGCCTGGTTTGCGGGCTCATCCAGGTTAGCCCGTTAATTTCCTCTTCCATGGCCTGCTCGATGCGCTGCGTCATCTCCAAGGTGCGCTGTTTCATTTCCGGGGTGAAGGTTCGGGCCACGAACTCCTTGCCCAGCGGGTCGGTCAGGTCGCGGTTGGTGAAGTGCACGCACTGCTTCCAGCGCGCCGGCATCTGCTGCACACCGCGCAGAGTGCGTGAGTAAAAATTGAAATCCTCCTGCACCAAAGCAGAGGAGAGGTAGGGAGCGTTTTCATGCAGTAACTGCCAGCGAAAATAAGCCTTCAGGTCATTAAGCGGGGTCTGGACAAGAACCCGGTCCACCTCCTGATAAAAGGCCGGCTCGGTAACATTGAAGTGGCTGAGCTGAGGATAGCCGAGAGCCTGCAGGTAGGCGCTCCAGAGAAAATGCGGGGTCAGCGCCTGCAATTGCCGGCTGGTCATCTTATGGTAGAGCTGGTAGGGATCGCGCTGCTCGACACGAGTGAGGGAGGCTTTTGCTAGTTCCGTTTCCAGGCGCAGGACCGTGGTGGCGTCGCGCTGTGCCGCACTGGCCGGCTCGCCTGCCAGTTGCAACATCCTGCCGACGTGGGCAAGGTATTTGGTCCGGAGCTCCTGCGACTTGGCATCCGTCTTAGTGTAGTAATCGCGGTCCGGAAGGCCGAGGCCGCCGGCCAGGGCAAAGGCAATCACCTGGTCGGAATTGCCTAAGTCCTGGTCGGAGGTGAAGCGGAACAAGGCGCCACTGGGACCGCGGCCGTACACATAAGTGCGAGTAAGCAGATGTTCGGCGCCCAGGTAGGCGGGAATCTCGTCCTTCGATCTCAGAGAGGCAATGCGCTGCAGGCGAGGCTGCAGCGTCGCCAGTCCCGCCTTTTCCACCGCCGCCGTGTCCATGCAGGCGGCAAAATAATTGCCAAGTTTTTGCTGGTCGGCAGTGCGGCCGCCGGTGCGCTGTGACAAATCCTGCAGTATGCCCCAGAGGAAGCGCTGGTTGTCCCGGTAAAGCTTGCTGTAAACGGCCCAGGAGGCCTGGTCGGCAGGAATGGGATTCTTATTTATCCAGCCGCCACAGGAATAGGTGTAGAGGTCCACGCAAGGATCCACCGAGCGCTCCATGGATGCGGGATCGAGGCTGGGAGAGTAGGGCAGGGCGGTGAGTGGACGTTCCTCCTCGGCGGCAGTTGAGGCAGACGATCGTTGCGCCTGCGGCAGCGGCACCGCGATTCCGATTAGAAACAACGCCAGGACTGCCAAGTTCAGGGCAACGGTTCTCATCAGCATCTCCACAAGAGCTCTGCAGTGTACCGTAAAAGCCCGCGCACAAGCGTGGACGGAATTGACGATTGAGACGTCCCGCGTTCGGAGTGAAAAAATTCGTCAATCTTCAATCATCAATCGTCAATTGATTTTCTCTGTGTCTCTGTGTCTCTGTGTCTCTGTGTCTCTGTGGTGGGTTTTGATTTTTCAGACTTTCTCAGCCTTCTCGTAGATCACCAGATCACCCTGGCCGCTCAAGTCTTCGGGATGGTAGCGGGGAATGGGGAACTCCGCCTGTTTGAAGTGGACCGGAGCGGCCTTCTTGGGCAGCAATCCCAGGGCGACAGCCACGCCGTAGATGATAGCCTCCGGACGCGGCGGGCAGCCGAGAATGTAGTAGTTCACCGGGATCACGTTCTCCACCGGCCCCAGCACGGAATAGCTGTCAAACCATATGCCGCCGCCGCAGGCGCAGGAGCCAATGGCAAACACCAGCTTGGGCGCGGGCATGGCTTCATAGGCGGCACGCAGGGCGCGCGCCGTCGCCCGCATCGCCGGACCCTGGCACAACATAACATCGGCATGGCGGGGAGAGCCCACCAGCTTGATGCCGAAGCGCTCCGCGTCATAGTAGGGCGTTAGCGCGTTCAGCACTTCGATGTCGCAGCCGTTGCAGCCGCCGCTGTTGGCGTGGTAGACCCACAACGACCGGCCGAACATTTTCTGGCACAGGTTCTTCAGCATGGCCGCCTACCAATCCATCTCGATGGCAATGTCTTTCACCGCCGGCTCATTTTCCTGATACGCCCGCGCGCCAAAAATCCAGCGCTGGTTGGGCAGGTCATCGAAGCGGTAGCCCGTCATTTTCAGTTTTTCCAGGGCGGTGTCATCCTTGAAGCAGCGCCCGCAGCGCTGGCAGGTGGTCATGAAAAGCTCCAAGCGCTGCTGCGCGTCACCGATGTTGTTGGTGCTGGTTTCGAACTCCTGGCTCATGGTGATGGCTTTTTCCGGGCAAACTTCGGCGCACCGGCCGCAATAAGTGCAGCGGCGGCCCACATACTGCAGAATGCGCAGCTCCTGGCAGACGTCGAACACCAGAATGCAGCGCGCCGAGCAGTTGTTGGCGCACCCGCCGCAGCCCACACACTTCTCCGGGTCGAACACCGGACGCCCCCGGAAAGTTTCAGGAACCGCATGTCCCAGCGGCGGATAGGGAAGAGTGACCTGGCCTGCTTCCAGGCAGAGCAGAGTTTCTTCGAGTTTGCTCAGCAGCGAAATGGTCTTACCTCCTCAATAGCCAAACGTCGCCAGCACCAGCGCCACGGTGGAGGCCGCGAGCAGGCCGGCAAAATACCGCAGGGCCTGATCAATCCGGTAACGCGCATGCGTGGCAGCAATCACCGTAACCAGCAAAGCCATAACAAAAACCTTTGCCCAGAACAGCAGCCATCCCAAAGGGAAGGGAAGCTGTGCGCCCCAGGGCAGGAACAGGGCGGCGAAGACTGTGCTGTAAATAATCAGCCGCGCCATCTGCGCATACTGAAACAGCGCCAGCTTGGGGCCGGAGTACTCCAGCAGTGGTCCTTCCATCAGTTCCGTCTCTGCTTCACAAATATCGAACGGCGCGCGCTGCACGAATGCCTGGAACGAAAGCAGCATGACCGCGACCATGATCAGCCCCGACCAGGGAAAGCCGTCGCTGGCGTAGACCGACCCGCGCAGCACCGCATCCAGGCGCAAGGAGCCAGCATGAAGCGCACCCACGATGAGCGCCACGGCCAGCAGCGGCTCCAAGGTGATCATGGTCATCATCTCCCGGCTGACCCCGATCAGAGAGTACGTGGAACCGGCTGCCATGCCCGCCAGAAGCGTACTGATGCCGCACAGCGTGAGCAGGTAGATGAGCAGGAGGACGTCTCCGACCAGATTCATGGGAGCGCCGAAGCCCATGGGCAGGAAGCAGGCGACAGCCAGCATCGCGGCCAATGAGAGCAAAGCAGCGAAGCGCTGCATGGCGGGCGTTTTTCCGGATTCAATGTCTTCCTTACCCAGCAGCTTGAGTAGGTCGAAGTAGGGCTGCAGAAGGGGCGGCCCCTGGCGGGAGTGAATGCGGGCGGTGATCTTGCGGGCCACGCCTTGCAGCAACGGCGCGATCGCCAGCACAAGCACCACGTTGAACGCGCCGCC
>DATJFA010000199.1:0-2584 GCA_035496015.1 Terriglobales bacterium
CCCATGGTGTGCACAATGCGCCAGCCGCCAAAATAGGTGCCCAGCCCCATGGCCGTGTGTGCCAGCAGAATGATGGGCCAGTGCCAGTGGCCCCAGTTTCCCGAGAGCTGCGCCTTGCTCATGTAGCCGGCGGCGTAAAGAGCTCCTGCCACAATGCCCATAGTCTTTTGCGCGTCGTTGCCGCCGTGCCCCAGGCTGTAGCCCGCCGCAGAAAGCAGCTGCAGGCGCCGAAACCAGCTGTCCACCTGGCGCGGCGATTTCTCTCGGAACAGCCACAGCACTGCGATCATGAAAACCAGCGCCAGCACCAGCCCCATCACCGGCGCCACCACAATGAAGATCAGCGTCTTGGTCCAGCCCGAGGGAATGATCACTCCAAACAGCGCCCGGCCCACGCCTTCGTGCAGCGCCGCCTTGGTCATGGCCGCGCCCGCGTAGCCGCCGATCAGCGCGTGCGAAGAGGAAGTGGGCAGTCCCCACCACCAGGTCAGCACGTCCCACACGATCGCCCCCACCAAGGCTGAGAGCACCACGAACTGGGTCACGTAATCCAGGTTGATCATGCCCTTGCCGATGGTGTGCGCCACCGCCGTGCCCAGGAAAAATGCGGCTATAAAGTTGAAGAAGGCCGCCCAGAGTACGGCGAGCGTGGGCGAGAGCACGCGCGTGGAAACAACCGTGGCAATGCTGTTGGCCGCGTCGTGGAAGCCATTGAGGAAATCAAAAACGAAGGCAATGCCGACGGTGACGATCACCAGCGTCAGTCCCGAGTTCACCTTCTCTGCCTCGCCGTAGGGGGGTTAGGAGAATCCAGGGCCATTCAGGCGCTCTTTAGCACCACCGCTTCCAGCACGTTGGCCGCGTCCTCGGCCTTGTCTGTGGCGGTTTCCAGGACTTCGTAGAGTTCCTTCATCTTGATGAGCGAAATGGGATCTTTTTCCTGTTCGAAGAGCCGGGCAATGGCCTTGCGGCTCACCAGGTCAGCCTCGTTTTCCAGCCGGTTGACCTCCACGCAATGTTCCAGAACGTGCTGGCTCTTCTCCAGGTTGGAAACCGCCTTGGCCAGTTCCTCGCTCTGCTGCACGATGATGCCCGCCAGCTCGGCCGCCGGCGGCGGAGGAGCGCTGATGTTGTACATCGCCAGCCGCACCGCCGCCGAGTTCATGAAGTCGAGCACGTCGTCCAGCGAGGAAGCCAGCCGGTGGATGTCTTCCCGGTCAAAAGGGGTGATGAAGGTCTGATTCAGCTTAGTGATGATAGCGTGGGTCATATCATCGCCGCGGTGCTCGAGCTCCCGGAACTGCTCCACTGCACGGGGAATTTCGTTGTGAGTGCTCAGCATGCGCTGCAGCAGGCGCGCGGCGTCAGTGAGGTTCTGGGAAACCTCGGCGAACATCTCGAAGAACTTCATTTCCTTCGGGATTAATCGCATCATTTAGCTTGTATGAGCTCCTTAGCAAGGACTTAAACCGGACACGGCTACTATTCCATACGCCTGCGGGAGCGTCAATGATGGGAATCATGGGGCTGGATGAGATGGGGAGCCATGAATCTTGTGGCACCCCAGCAGAAGGGGGCGTTCTTGCGCGCTCAACTCCTGCCACACTCTTCAGTAGAGACATTGCTTGCAACACCTCGCCTTCCGAAGGAAGGCGTCATCCAGAGGACCTTTGGGTCCGAAGGATCTCGCGTGCAGCACCACAAGGATACGAGACGTAACAAGTTACGTCTCTACTGGCGGGCGCTGGCGGACTCGCACTGCCGGCATCCTCGCCCTCGCCGGCGGCTACGGTCTGGGCCAGGCGCTGGCCACGTCCGCCAGCACCGGCCGGGCGTAATACCCCTTGCGGGCGTGGACGTGCAGCTTCTTTCCGAATCGCGTCGCTACGATGCGTATGTGCCGAAAATGACCATCCGGCTTGAATTCCGACGGCCGGTAAGAGACCGCATACCGGTTTCGCAGTTCGTCGCGAATCCGTGCGAAGGCTTTCGCCACTTGCTTCTTCGACCCGGCAAACAGGGGCCGCCCGCCGCTCTGTTCCGCCAGATTCTGCAGGGCCTCGTCGCCAATCGGGTTCAGGCCATGGGGATTGCTGCTGATGGTGTAGATGGTCACTTCATCCCATTGCGCGATCTCGGCCGCGTCCTTCAGCGACTCAGTGCTGGCATTGTCGTCCCCGTCGCTGATCAGCACCAGTACGCGCGCCACCGGCTGCTGATCCCCGCTCTCCGCCAGCTTCTTGCAGGCGCTTACCACCGCATCGAACACCGCCGTGTCGCCCTGGTCATCGTGCAGCTTGCCTAAGCCCTTGCTGACTTCGGCTGGATCATTGGTGAAGTCTTGCGTCACTCGCGGACGGTGGGAGAAGCCAGCCACAAAAATCCGGTCATGCTGCTGGTCCATCACCTGCTTTACGAACTGGCTGGCGGCCTGCATTTCATAGTGAAAGCGGTTGTCAACTGAGCCGCTGGTATCAACCAGCAGCCCCAGCCGCAGCGGCAGGCCCTGCTCGTTGCGGAAGTCCATAATCTCTGCCGGCGGCCTCTTATCGTCCCGCACTTCCACATCCTGCCGCTGCAGGTC
>DATJFA010000200.1:0-2899 GCA_035496015.1 Terriglobales bacterium
GGGGGAAAAATTGAGGCAGCCGTTGCACAGCAGGGTTTCAGCGGTGGAACCCTGGCAGCGCAGTTCGCACACCGGGCAGGCGTAGAGGCAGGCGCCGCACTGGCGGCACTGCTCGCTGGTCATGCCGAAAGGCCGGGCAACGTGGCGGCTTTTGCCCCGGCCGGCAAAGCCGATGGCGCCGGCCATCATCTGCTCGGCGCAAATGCGCACGCACAGGCCGCACTGGATGCAATTGAGTTCCGGATCCCAGGGCGCGCCCGGCTGGCCATCCACCGGGTCGTAGCGGCACTGGCGTACGCCATATTCGGAGGCCAGGTCCTGAATGCGCTTCGATTGCGGGCAGGTAGCGACGTAAAGCTCCAGCAGCAGGCGGCGCGCGCGCTGCACCCGCACCGAGTTGGTGCGCACCGTCATGCCTTCTTCCACGCGAAAGCTGCAGGCGGCCACCAGCTTGCTTTTCGGCGCCTCGCCAATTTCCACCAGGCAGAGACGGCATGCGCCGTAAGGATTTAGGCCGTCTTCGTGGCAGAGGGTAGGAATGGGGAAGTTGTAGAAGCGCGCCACTTCCAGCAGCGTGCTTCCGCGCTCTGCTTCCACCGGCAACCCGTTCATCGTCATGCGAACCATGGTCAGCTCTTTATTTCAACTGCTCGGGACTGCACGCGAGATCCTTCGGGGCTAAAGCCCCTCAGGATGACGCCAACAATTCTTAGTGCACCAGCACCGCGTCAAACTTGCACATCTCCAGGCACGCGCCACACTTCGTGCACTGCGCCTGGGTGATGAAGTGCGGCTTGTTCTTCTCGCCCAGAATCGCCTTGCCGCTGCAGATCTGCACGCAGGCGCCGCAGCCATTGCACAGCACCGGGTCAATCTCGAACGTGATCAGCTCGCGGCAGCGGTGCGCCGGGCAGCGCTGGTCGCGGATGTGCGCCAGGTACTCGCTGCGGAAATAGCGCAGCGTCGAAAGCACCGGGTTGGGCGCCGTCTGCCCGAGTCCGCACAGCGAGCCTTCCCGCACCAGCCAGCCCAGATCCTGCAGCAGGTCCAGGTCTTCTTCCTTGCCCTTGCCTTGGGAGATGCGGGTCACAATTTCTTTCAGCCGTTGCGTGCCCACCCGGCAGGTAAAGCACTTGCCGCAGGACTCGTCTTCCAGGAACTCAAGAAAGTATTTGGCGATATCCACCATGCAGGTGTGATCGTCCATGACGATCATGCCGCCGGAGCCCATGATGGAGCCCGCCTGAGTGAGACTGTCGTAATCCACCGGCAGGTCGAATTTGTCGGCGGGGATACACCCCCCTGAAGGCCCGCCGGTTTGCACGGCCTTGCAGGCGCGACTGTTGGGAATACCCCCGCCGATGTCGTAAACAATTTCCGCCAGGGTGGTGCCCATGGGCACTTCAATCAGGGCGGTGTTCTCGATATTGCCTACCAGGCTGAAGACCTTGGTGCCCTTGCTCTTCTCCGTTCCAATTTGTGAAAACCAGCCGCCGCCGCGCTGCACGATGACCGGGATATTGGCCCAGGTCTCGACGTTGTTGATGCAGGTGGGCTTGCCCCAGAGGCCGTGCTGGGCAGGATAAGGCGGGCGCTGTTGCGGCTCACCGACTCTGCCTTCAATGGAGCGGATGAGCGCAGTTTCCTCCCCGCACACGAAAGCGCCCGCCCCTTTCACGACCCGGATTTCAAAATTGAATCCGGAATCAAAAATGTTCTGTCCCAGCAGGCCGGCGTCCTCGGCCTGGCGAATGGCCTGCTTCATGCGCATCACCGCCAGGGGGTACTCCTCGCGCACGTAGATGATGCCTTCGTGTGCGCCCATGGCGTAGCCGCCGATAACCATGCCTTCCAGCACGCTGTGGGGGTCGCCCTCGAGCACGCCACGGTCCATGTAGGCGCCGGGATCGCCCTCGTCGCCGTTGCATATGATGAACTTGGGCTCGCCCTGCGCGTCACGCACCGCCTGCCACTTCACGCCCGTGGGAAAGCCGGCGCCGCCCCGCCCGCGCAGCCCGCTGCGCTTCACATCAGCCACGATTTCCTCGGGCGTGTGCTTGCGCAGCGCATTCCACAGCGCGTGGTAGCCGCCGCGAGCGATGTATTCTTCAAGGCTGTCGGGATTGATGATTCCGCAGTTGCGCAGCACAATGCGCAGCTGGCGCTTGAAAAGCGGCAGATCTTTGTATGCGGGCAGGCCGTCGAGATGGCCGTTGTGCGGCACGCAGTAGTTGACGTGAGCGCCGTTGAGCGCATTCTCGTCACCCGGCATCATGGCCAGCGTCCACTCCCGTTTCACACCCGGGATGGCGCGCACAATGTCGCGCGCACGCCCCGGCTTCACGCGGCCGTAAGTAACGCGAGGGCGCCCGGGGATGCAAATATCGAGCAGCGGCTCCTGCGAGCACCAGCCAATGCAGCCAGTCTCAGCGACTATGTAGGGCAGCTTGGCCTTCTCCACTTCCTCTCGCACCGCCATCAGAACTTCTTCCGCCCCGGCGGCCTGGCCGCAGGTGGCCATGCCCACCATGATTTTCGGTTCGCTGGGATAAAGCAGGTCGCGGCCCTGGCGCATGACCTGGTGCAGGTCGTCCAACGTGGCGAGGCGCTGCGCCGTGGCGATCATGAGCGCACCTTCTCCGCACTGGCTGCGATTTTCGCCACAGTTGCCGGCTTCTTGCGCGGCTTATAGCGGTTGAGAACGCCGCGGACCTTGGCCTGCTCAAGATGCGCAAAGGTGTCGCGGTCCACCCGCATCACCGGCGCCAGCCCGCAGCAGCCCAGGCAGCGCACCGGCTCAACCGTAAACTCCATATCCGGGCTGGTGCCGGTGAGCCCGGCTCCGGTTTCGGTCTGCGCCCGCTCCAGAACCAGGTCGCCGCCGCGCACGTGGCAGGCG
>DATJFA010000201.1:0-5709 GCA_035496015.1 Terriglobales bacterium
GGCGGCGTGCACCAGGCCATCGCCAAGCGCACCATTTCGCTGGCTCGGCGCATTCCGCTCGATCCTGAGGTCACCATGACCGGCGGCGTGGCTCGTAACATCGGCATGGTGCGCGCGCTGGAGGAAGTGCTGGGACGCAAGCTGCAAGTCAGCCCAGAGGCGCACTTCACCGGCGCCATCGGCGCCGCCCTGTTTGCCCTGGAAAAGCTCGACCAGAGTTTCGAATTTGGTTTGTGGAGAACCGAACATGCGGCACACAGCGGGAATTGATATCGGCACCGCCCTGACCAAGGCGGTCATCGTCAGCGGCGGCAACGGTGAGGCGCCCCGCGTACTTGGGCGGGGCATGGTCAAGACTGGTGTCCACCTGGAGAAGGCGGCAGCGGCTGCGCTGGTCGAGGCCCGCGACATGGCCCACCTCGGCCCACGCGAGACGCCGTACGCAGTGGCTACCGGCTTTGGCCGCTACAGCCCCGGTTTCCGCGACACCCAGGTTACCGAAATCACCAGCGCCGCTCGTGGCGCCTGGTTTCTTTTTCCGGAGTCCTCTACCGTGCTCGATATCGGCAGCCAGTCCACTCGCGCCGTCGGCCTCACTGGCAACGGGCGAGTGCGCGCCTTCAAGACTAACGACAAGTGCGCCGCCGGCTCCGGCAGCTTTATCGTGCGTGCCGCCAAGTATCTGCAGGTGGATATGAGCAAGGTGGGCGAACTGGCACTGAACGCGGAGAATCCCCAGCCCATCTCCAGCATCTGCGCCGTGCTGGCGGAAAGCGAAATCATCAACCATGTCAGCGCCGGCGTGAGCGTGGAAGACATCCTCGGCGGAATCTACGATTCCCTGGCCAGCCGCGCTGGGCTGCTGCTGAAGCGGGTGAACCTGGGCGCGGAGTTGACGTTCATCGGCGGCGTGGCCCGCCAGCGCGGCATGATCAAGGCACTGGAACAGCGCCTGCAGGTGAAGGTCAATCTTCCCGAGCACTGCGAATACGTGTGCGCCTTAGGCGCCGCTCTTCTTGGCTTGAGCCGGCTGGAAAAGGCGGCGGCCACTTCCGCCGGTGTCACCGTATAAAACCAACTTCCTTCGCCGCTGATCAACGCGGATGAACGCGAATCAATTACAGCAATATGCGCAAATCAGTACAGAAATGTGACTGTCATCCCGAGCGAGCGCGACCAGGCGTCAGCGCGGGAGCGCGAGTTGAGGGACCTTGCGCTTAAAGCTCACGCGGCAAACAGATTAATGCTCACCTCTCCTGTCTTGTCATGCTGAGGAAGCGCGAGCGAACTTGCGAGTGAGCGCGACGAAGCACCTGCTTTTGTTCTTATCCTCGCCGCGGATGGAGGCCGATGAACACGGGCCGGTTGCCTTTTTAAACCCCTAGAGGCACAATGCGGTTCCACAATTGCAGCCATGCTCAAATACCTGATCTTCTGCCTCTATTTATTCGCGATCCCGGCCTTTGGCCAATCCCCGGGACAGACTTTCGATCTCGTCATCCTCCACGGCCGCGTCATGGATCCCGAATCCGGCCTGGACGCGGCGCGCAACGTGGGCATCAACGGCAGCCGCATCGCCGCCATCACTGAGGATGACATTCGCGGTAGGAAAACGATTGACGCGCGCAGCCTGGTAGTGGCTCCCGGCTTCATTGATCTGCACTCGCACGGCCAGGACGCGGAGAACTACCGTTACAAAGCCATGGATGGAGTCACCACTGCTCTGGAACTGGAAATTGGCGTGGCCGACACTGACCAGTGGTACGCCGAGCGCCAGAGCAAGGCGCTCATCAACTATGGCGCCACTATCGGCCACGTTCCCACCCGCGTGCGCCTGATGCACGATTCCGGTACCTTCCTGCCCCACGACACGGCTGCAACCACCGTCGCCACGGCCGAGCAAATTGCGGAAATGAAACGCGACCTCGAGCACGGGCTGGCTCGCGGCGCGCTGGGTGTCGGCTTCGGCATCGGCTACGTTCCCGCGGCCACCCGCTGGGAGATCATTCAGATGTTCTCCGCCGCGGCTGAATACCATGCCCCTGCATTCGTGCACTTGCGTGGCGGCAACACGCCGGACAGTCCCATGGCATCGCTCGAGGAAGCCCTCGCTGCCGCGGAGGTGACCGGCGCGCCCCTCCATGTAGTGCACATCTCCAGCACCGGCCTGCATTCCACCCCGCTGATGCTGGCAAGTATTGAGGGCGCCCGCCGGCACGGGCTGGACGTGACCACGGAGTGCTACCCCTACACCGCCGCCATGACCGATCTGGGCTCGGCCCTCTTCGGCCCGGGCTGGCAAGAGAGAGAGGGAATCACTTATAAGGACCTGCAATGGGTAGAAACCGGGGAGCGTCTGACCCAGGAAACTTTTGAGAAATACCGCAAGCAGGGCGGCATGGTGATTATTCATTCCATTCCCGCGGAAATTGCGCAGTTGGCTGTTTCCAGTCCCCTGACCATGATCGCCAGCGACGGCCTTATCCTCAACCGCAAGGGCCATCCCCGAGGCGCCGGAACTTATGCCCACGTGCTCGGTTACTACGTGCGTCAGCAGCATGCGCTCCCGCTCATGGAAGCTCTGCGCAAGATGACTCTCATGCCCGCTCACCGGCTCCAGGCGCGCGCTCCCATGATGCAGAACAAGGGCCGGGTGAAGGTGGGCGCGGACGCCGACCTCACCCTATTCGATCCCCAGCGGGTGATTGACAGAGCCACCTACGAGAAACTCGCCTACTCGGAGGGCATCGAGTATGTGCTGGTTGGCGGGGTGCCGGTGGTCAGCGCCGGCAAACTGGTGGAGGGAGTCACTCCCGGCGAAGCCATTCGTGCGCCAGTGCAGTAGTCAGAGGTCAGGACTCAAACGCCGGCGTCCATTGTGAATGCCACGACCTCACGGTTCCCCCCGAAGACGAACTCGACCTTGCGGACAGCGTTGGCGAGTTTCTACGTTGGACACGAATTGTTACCGAGGAATTTTGTGTGCAATGGGGATGTTTGGCCAATAACAATTACCTGGAGTGGCTATAATCTCGCAGATTCGGTTATTGCTAACGGAGCACTGGAGTAAATCATGCTACGAATTCTCTCTGCTCTCAGTTTGATCGTGATGACGATGAGCGCAATGCCCCTATCAGCCCAAGTTTACCCATACCGCGACGGAACCCCCGGAGTGACGGGATATCGCTCGGAAGTGATGGCCGAAGTCATGATCCAGGAAAGTGAGTTTATCCGCTTGGCCGACGCAATCCCTGCTGATAAATACACCTGGAGGCCCTCCCCGGATGTGCGCACCATTGCCGAGGTTTTTCTGCACGCCAGCGCTGCGAACTACAATCTCTACAAGCTCGTGGGTACTCCCACTCCGGCCGGGGTGAACACGAAAACCCTTGAGCAGTCCACCACCGATAAGGTAAAAGTCATTGCAACCCTCAAAGCCTCGTACGCTCACGCCAAGGCCGCCATTCGCTCGATGCCCGACGCGGACCTGGAGAAAACTCTGGAGTGGAACGGAGGGAAGATTACCGAACGGGGCGTTTTGCTTTTTATCGTTCAGCACATCGCACAGCATCTCGGTCAACAGATAGCCTATGCCCGTTCGATAGGCGTTGTGCCACCGTGGACCCTGGACCCGCCCCGGAAAAATTAGCCGTACACCGATTGGTGATTCTCAAATGCTGTAATCAGCCGATAGGGTAAGGTTTGCGTCCCCGTTTGCCTGGCACCGCCACCTCATCCGACAGCATGACCTGCAAGCTCACGCCTTGACCATCACCCCTTGAGCCCTTGACACCTGCGTCCTCGGTATAATTAAGGATTCGTATGCTTTCGGCCATATCAACTGAGAAGCTGGCCGGCGCCCGGCGGGGAGAGTACGCCGGCGCCGAAACGGCCCTGGTCTTCTCCGACGCGCGCACCGAGTTCGCTGCCCTGCGCTCCGGTTGCGGCGTCTACGACCTGGGCTGGCGGCGCTATTTCACCGTCTCCGGCCGCGACCGCGTGCGCTGGCTGAACGGCATGATCAGCAACAACGTGCGCGATTTGCAGCCTGGACACGGCGTTTACGCTTTGGTGCTCAACCCTCAGGGCCACATCCTGGGCGATCTCTATATCTACAATCGCGGCGACGATTTTGTGCTCGAAACCGATGCCGGCCAGGCCGAGAAACTCTATCCCCACCTGAAGCGCTTCATCATCATGGACCAGGTGGAGTTCAAACCCGCCGAAGAGTGGGCCGCCATCGGTCTTCAGGGACCTACGGCAGAGGAGATTCTGCGCGCTGCCGGCGTTCAACTACCAGCCTTGCAGCCATTGCAACTGGCGGACGTGAAGAGCGGAGCAACCAAGCCAACCCTGGTTCGCGGCGACCATCCGCTCTCGCAAAAATATGAACTGTGGCTAGCCGGTGACCAGGCGCCGGGGCTCTGGGACACGCTGGTCAAGGCTGGCGCGACTCCAACCGGGACGGAGGCTCTGGAGTTGGCCCGCATCGCCGCCGGAATCCCTCGCTACGGCCAGGACATCCGCGAGCGCGACTTGCCCCAGGAAACCGGCCTGATGCGCGCCCTCAGCTTTACCAAAGGCTGCTACATTGGACAGGAGATTGTGGAGCGTATTCGCGCCCGCGGCAGCCTGCATCGTGGCTTTGCCGGCTTTCGCATGGTGGAAGGACCGCCACCCGCGCCCGGTTCCAAAGTGCAAGCCGCCGGCAAAGATGTTGGCGAAATCACCAGCGCGGGTATGCTTCCAGCGCAGGAAACCGAACTTGCCGTCGCGCTAGGCTATGTTCGCAAGGAGGCCGGCACGCCGGGGACAACCGTGGAAATTGGGGCATCAAGAGCCCGGGTTGAGGCTTTACCTTTTACTTTCTGACTTGTCACAAAGTGCTTGACCGATATGGCCGAAAAGAAGCCTGAGTTTACCGTAACTGACCGTCGCCTTTTCACCCCAGAGGGTGAATTGCGCCCTGATGCCACAGAAGAAACGCCTGCCGAGAAGAGCGCGGTCGAGCCCAAGCCTGCGGCGGAACAGCCCAAGCCGGCAGAGCCCGCCGCGCAAACGCCGCCTCCGCCCAGCGCCGCCGAACAGAAAGCCCAGGCGGATGCTTATTCCAAGTCCACTCGCGACCTGGATTCCCGCCTCAAGCGCGAGCTGGGCTCTGCCCAGACCCAGGATTTGCAGATGACCTTCGAGCGCTTCCTGGCGTCTCTCTACATGACTGCCCTGCTGCAACTGGGATTGGTGCAGGAGCAGGGCGGGCGCCCGCAAATTGACCTGATTGGGGCGCGTCAGACGATTGATACCATTGACATCCTCAAGGACAAGACCAAGGGCAATCTCACCTCGTCGGAAGAGGCTTTCCTGCAGAACGTACTCTACGAACTGCACATGGCCTACATCGAGGTGACCAACGCGCTGGCGCGCGGCGCCCAGGCTCCGGGCCAGCCCGGACCCAAGCAGCAATGAAGGCTGTTCTCACCGTGATGGGTAGCGGCACCTCCATGGGAGTGCCCACCATCGGCTGCACCTGCGCCGTGTGCACCTCCTCCGATCCCCACGACCGCCGCACCCGCCCATCCGTGCTCATCGAGTACGGCGGCCACGTGATTCTGATTGATACGACGCCCGACTTCCGCGAACAAGCCCTGCGCGAGGGTGTGCGCCAGTTGGACGCCGTGCTCTACACCCACGCCCACGCCGACCACGTCC
>DATJFA010000202.1:0-15122 GCA_035496015.1 Terriglobales bacterium
TCGACGTTACTCATCCTTTGTGCCCGTTGTGGTGAATTGATCTTGGTCCCTCCGTGTCCTCCGTGTCCTCCGTGTCCTCTGTGGTGAATCGCATCTTTGTGGTTTCGGATCCTTTGTGGTGAAGAATCTTTCTCTGTGTCCTCTGTGGTTAAGAAACGTCTTTCAGTTCCGCGTAGCGCCACAAGTACCAGCAGGCGACGGAGCAGTAGGGGTGCCAGGGGCGGGAAATTTTGAGGATCTGTTTGGGCTTGAGCATCTGGCGCTTGCGGTAGGCCTTCTTGATGGCGAAATTGATGCCGTAATCCACGGTGGGCATGACGTTGAGGCGGCGCAGCGCGAAGATGAGAAACATTTGCGCCGACCAGACGCCAATGCCCTTCACCCGTGTCAGGTGCTCGATTACATCTTCATCCGACATTTCCTGCAGACGGGCAAAATCAATTTCGCCGGAGGCGGTGCGCTGGGCGAGGTCGCGCAAATAGCTCAGCTTCTGCCGTGAGAGTCCGCAGGCGCGAAGTTGGTCTTCGCTGAGCGTCAGGATGGAGGCGGGAGTGAGCCCATCCTGCTCGTGTGGGGACGGGGCTTCGCCGCGTCCAGCCCGGGTCAAAGACCCGGGCCCACACACTCCATGGCACGCGGTGCGCACGCGTTCAAAAATGGTCGCGGCGGCCTTGCCGTGCAGTTGCTGGAAGACGATGGAACGCGCCATGGCGTCGAAGCTTGGCTCGCGGTAGCGCATCTTAAACGGCCCAATGCGCTCGATGATCCCGGCCATGACAGGGTCGGCCTGCTGCAGGTGGCGAATGGCGCGTTTCATTTGGATTTACAAATTACTCAAGCACAGGCGAGCTGCGCTCGCCAGGACAGCCGAGGGCGGCTGTCCCTACGTAGGCATGGCCGAGGGCGGCTGTCCCTACACAATTCTATCGCTTCCCCATTACACAATTACGTAATGCTGACCTCGGTATAGGTGCCATACACCTCACGCAGGGCATCGCAGATTTCGCCCACGGTGGCGTAGGCGCGGACGGCATCCACGATGTAGGGCATGGTGTTAGCTTCGGAAACACCGCCGTTCGCTGGCAGCCGCGGTTCCTGCGCGGCGGCGCGCTTCAGCGCATCCAGGCGGCGCTGCACTTCTTCGTTGGAGCGGCGTTCGCGCAGCGCCTTCAGCTTGGCAGTCTGCTGCCGGGCTACAGATTCGTCAATGTAGAGGATAGGCGGCGCCGGCTCGTCGATGGTGAAATCGTTTACGCCCACGATAATTTTTTCTTTGGCCTCAACAGCGCGTTGATACTGGTAAGCCGATTCGGCGATTTCCTTCTGCGGGTACCCGCGCTCAATGGCGTTGACCATGCCGCCCATGGCGTCCAGCTTCTGGAAATAGTCGAAGGCGCCCTTCTCCAGGTCCAGCGTCATGCGCTCCAGAAAGTAGGAGCCGCCCAGCGGATCCACCGTCTGGGCCACGCCCGATTCATAGGCAATGATCTGCTGCGTGCGCAGGGCAATTCCGGCCGCCTGCTCCGTGGGGAGAGCCAGCGCCTCGTCGTAGGAATCGGTGTGCAGGGACTGGGTGCCGCCCAGCACCGCCGCCAGCGCTTGCAGGGCCACGCGGGCAATGTTGTTCATGGGCTGTTGCGCCGGCAGCGAGACGCCCGCTGTCTGGGTGTGGAAGCGCATGAGCCATGTGCGCTGGTTGCGCGCGTGGAAGCGCTCCTTCATCACCTGGTGCCAGATCTTGCGCGCCGCGCGGTACTTGGCGATCTCCTCGAAGAAGTCGTTGTGCGCGTTGAAGAAGAAGCTGAGGCGCGGCCCGAATTCGTCCACAGCCAGGCCGCGGCGCAGCGCCCACTCCACGTACTCGACGCCGTCGTAGAGGGTGAACGCCAGCTCCTGCAGCGCGGTAGAGCCCGCTTCGCGTATGTGGTAGCCGCTGATGGAAATGGTGTTGAATCGGGGCGTGAAGCGGGAGCCGAACTCGAAGGTATCCACCACCAGTCGCATGCTGGGCGCGGGCGGGTAAATGTACTCTTTCTGGGCGATATATTCCTTCAGAATGTCATTCTGGATGGTGCCGGAAATCTTCTTCCAGTCGGCGCCCTGCTTTTCCGCCACCACCAGGTACATGGCCCACAGCACGGACGCGGGCGAGTTGATGGTCATGGAAACCGTGGTCTTCTCCAGGTCAATGCCGGAGAAGAGGGTTTCCATGTCTTCCAGGGAATCAATAGCCACACCGCACTTGCCCACTTCGCCTTCGCTGAAAGGGTGGTCGGAGTCGTAGCCCATGAGCGTGGGCAGATCGAAGGCCACCGACAGTCCGCTGCCGCCGTGCTCCAGCAGGTACTTGTAGCGGAGGTTGGTTTCCTCCGGAGAGGCGAAGCCGGAGAACTGGCGCATGGTCCAAAGCTTGCCGCGGTAGCCGGAGGCGTGAATGCCGCGTGTGAAGGGTTCCTTGCCCGGGTAGCCAAGGTACTTTTCGTACGACCAGTCTTCGGGCAGGTCAGCGCGGGTGTAGAGGCGGCGCACGGGAACGCCGGAAACCGTTGTAAAACGGGCGTGGCCGTGCTCGTCCAAATTAGTCCCGGTGGGGGCGCCAATAGCTCTTTCCGGGGCTTTTTCCAGAGCGGGGGCCAGGGTTTTCTCCGCCCACTCCTTCTCGCCTTCCGAGGGCCGCCGGCCTTCAAAAACGTCCTGGATGGGGGATTCGGCTACTGTTTTGGCGGTTTTTCTATTCTCAGGGGCCATCTGTGCTCCTCAATGATAGAGATGCGCGGGTCGGGGTACAAGGCTATTAAAAGCCGGCGTCAGGAGTCGGGAGTCAGGGGTCAGTAGACACGGATCAGGGGGAAGAGATCCGCAGCTTGCAGCTGTCCTCCTGAGCGAAGCTGGCCGATTTGCTCGCGAATCGGCCAGCGGAGTCGAAGGACCTTGTGGTTGATTGGAAGGGCGAAACGCAAGGTGCTTCGACTCGCGTTCGCGCTGCGCGCGACTGCTCGCTCAGCATGACATTCGTTAATAGAATTGGTGCACCGAAACCACTGCTTCCGCAAGCGGGCCCCTTTCACCGGCTCCTGACTCCCGACTCCCGACTACTTTTCTTCAACTCCCACGCCTTTGCATATTTCCAGGAAACGTACGCGGCGTGGTACAGGTGCAGCAGCAGACCCTCTCGGCCATCGAGGAAGCCGAGGCGGAACAAGTAGTTGTAGATAAAAGTGGCCAGCGGGCGCAGCACGATGTTGATGAGGCTGAAGGCGCGCGGGCCGGCCATCTCTGCTCCCAGCGAGGAGTAGCGGTTCATGTGCTCGATGTAATCGGTGAGAGTGGGGTAGGAGTGGTGCAGGAGGTAGCCCGCATATATGGTGGCGGTCTGGCCGCGGGTTCGTGCGTCTTCATGGACGGCGCGATTTTCGAACTGCGCCGCCCCACGCCGGAAAAGGCGTAGTTTCGGGTCGGGCCAGAAGCCGCCATGCTTAATCCAGCGGCCCAGAAAGAAATTTTTTCGCGAAACCCAGAACGCTACGGGTTCGCTTGTGGCCGCTCCCCTCTCCATCGTCAAGCACCACCCACCGGAGCCCTTCTGACTGGTTGCGTCGTCGATTGGCTGTCCACACATCTCATCGATTTCCTGCACCAGTTTTGGTTCCGGTTCTTCATCCGCATCCAGGCTCAGAATCCAATCCCCGCTGGCCTTCTCGATGGCGGAGTTTTTCTGCGCGGCAAAGCCCCTCCAGGGTTCGATGAACACCTTGGCCCCGTGCTGGCGGGCGATTTCCACGGTGCGGTCGGTGGAGCCGGAATCCATCACGATAATTTCTCCCTGGCCATCGCGCACCAATGGGGCCACGCTGGCCAGCGTGCGCCCGAGGTTGGCCTCCTCGTTGTAGGTGATGATGACTACCGAGAGCCGCACGGGGGAAGGATACTAGTTGCCGGTAACCAGTACCTAGTACCTAGGAAAGGCAGTGGCGATTGGCCGAGTTTCTGAGGCAGATGAGCTTCGACAGCAACTGACCATGTTGGACGGGGCTTCGCCCCGTCCTGTGCGGGGCAAAGCCCCGCGCCCACACAGTTGTTGCAGGCGCCTACCGCTGTGGTTGCGGCTGCGGTGTTTGCGGCTGGACTGGCGGTTGCGGCTGCGGCTCCGGCCTGGTTTGCGGCTGACTCGCAGCCGGGGCCTGCGGAGCACCCGGCGGCTGGGGCACGCCCGGCTGCGGCGTCTGCTCGAACTGCAGCTCTTGCGAGGGCTGGCGTGGCACGATTCCTGGCACATGCGGAATGGTCTGCACTTTGCCCTTCTCCGCGTCCGCCATCTCGATTCCGTTATGGGTCAGGGTCAGACCTGTGGCCAAGTCGAGCTGAACCCTCGACTTCTCGTAGTTGTCCAGCGCAGCCACGGTGTTGGACTGCGCCTGGGCCAGGTCACGCTGCGCGGTCAGCACCAGGGTGGTGGTGGAAGCTCCTAGAGCGTACTTCTTCTGCTCCGCATCCAGCGACTGCCGGGCCAATTCCTCGGCGCTTTGCGCCGCCAGCACCTGGGCGCGGTTCTGCTGCACCGTAAACTGCGCGTTGCGCACCTGGATGGCGATCTGGTTCTGCAACTGCTGCAGCAGCATCTGCGACTGCCGATACTCCAGTTCCGAACGCACCTGGGTAGCCTGGGCTGAACGGTTGAGGATGGGAATATTGACGTTGAAGCCGACTCCATAGTCGGGGTTGTTGTAGCCGAACATTGTATGCAGGGCATCCGACAAGCCGGTCGCAGGCCTGACCTGGTCAGCCGGGATACAGAACCGGCTGGTCGAGGTCGGCGTGCAGATGGCCAGCGGGTTGGTGTTGCCGGCCAGGGCGGAGCCGCCGTACCAACCTACCAGGTCCACGCTGGGCAGCAGCAGATTGGCGGTGGACTTGCGCGTGATCTCGCGGTTGGTCAGGTCAATGCGCGATTGCGCCAGTTCGGGACGATGGGCAAGCGCGTCATTGATCAAATCTTGGATGGGCGTTACCGGCTCGGTGCCGGGCAAGGTCATGATGTCGGTGGGCACCACGTGCGCGGTCACCAGGGTGGGGTCAGACAGGTTCTTGCTGATGGCGTTCTTCATCAGCAGTTCCTGCAGCTGCAGGTTGGTCTGGGCGGTGATGAGCGACTGGTTTGCGGTAGCGACACCGCTTTCAGCGCGCACGATCTCGATCGGCGCCAGGGTGCCAATCTCCACCTGCTTTTTGTTGTCGGCCAGCGTCTTTTGCGCCAGCGACAGCGAGCTCTCCTGCACGCGCACGTTCTCGTAAGCACTCACCAGGTCCCAGTAGATGTTCTCAATCTGAGATACGGTCTGGATTACCTGGTTGCGGAAGGCGACATCGGCAATCTCGCGGTTATTCTTGGAAATGCGAATCAGCCGGCGATTGGCATTGAAACTCAAGCCCTGTAGCAAGTGCTGGGTGATGGTCGCGCGGAAGCCGTTGTTCAATACGGGGCTCAGCTCGGTAAAGGTGCTGTTGCTCGTCTGCCGCTGATTGTTGAAGCCGACGTTTAAAGTGGTGCCACTGGCAAAAAACTGCGAGTAGTTGAAATTGGCATTGGCGGTATTCTGCTTCAATGCCAGGGCGCCCTGAAAGGGGTTGGCGGTGGGCGTGGTCAGGTGTTCCAGACTGAGGCCAGCGGTGAACATGGGATCGAAGGAGCCAATGGGCGGCCCCTGGCCTTCGGTAGATAGCACCAGGCCAGAGCTGCCAGAGCCCGCGCCGCCGGCCGCCGTGCTGGTACCGCCGGTTCCCGTGCCGCTGGCGCCGGTAGTGGAGGTTCCTAAGCCTCCGGCGGTGGTGGAACCAGTGCCGCCTCCAGGCGTGCCCTGCACTAAGCCGGTGTTGACGCCCAGAATCTGCTGCCCGGATTTGGCGCGCAGGACGTCGGTGTCAGAAATGGGCAGGTTGTAACGGGCAATGGCGATGTCGAGGTTGTTCTCCAGGGCCATGGCAATGGCGTCGTCCAGGGAGAGCGTAAGCTGCCCATTCTTCAGGAGCGTGTCAATGCGCGCGCTATTGGCGAAATTGGGCGGCGCCACGTGCCGGGGGCTATAAGGCGCCAGCGGATTCGGCAAATAGGAGCGTCCGTTCTGGTAGTTGTAATTCTGCTGCGGCGCCCCCGTCTGCTGGGCTACGGCCAGCGCAGTCAGCACGGCCATGGCCAGTGCGGCGATTATGGATTTAATTGTGGCCAAACGCGGAAAGCTCATGCTTTATCTCCATAACAATGGCTAACCACCTAAAGGACTGCGAAAAAAGACAAATGTCACCATGGTGATACGCAAGCTCCTGCCGCAGGGTTCCTTGGCTGCGGCAGACTGTTCTGGGGACGGGCCTTTGGGGGCCCATATTCCGGAAGCTTCATAGTATAGCGAAGGCGGCAGCAGAACCGGCCATCTCGCGTAAAGCTTTGTAAAGATTTGTAAGCAGTCTGTTTGCTTTGCCGCGAACAGAAAATCGAAGGCTTCATGAACCAATGGCGCGCAATCTGAAAATCACGCTGGCGTATGACGGCTTTGATTTTTACGGCTGGCAAGTGCAGCCGGGCCTGGTTACGGTGCAGGGCCTGCTCAGCGGTGCGATTGAGCGAGTCACCGGGGAGCGATTGTTGCCGCAGGGTTCGGGCCGCACCGACGCCGGGGTCCATGCCCTGGCCCAGGTAGCTTCCTGCGCCATCGAGTCGCCGATTCCCACCGCGAACTTGGTGATTGCCCTGAACGATGTTTTGCCGCCGTCGCTGCGTGTTTTGGCCATCGAAGAAGCGAACGCTGACTTCCACGCTCGCGCCTCCGCCCAAGCCAAGACCTATCGCTACCGCATATGGCGCGGCGCCATTTGTCCGCCCTTTCTGGCGCGCTACGTTTATCACCATCCGTATCCCCTGGATGAGAACGCCATGGCGGAGGCGGCATGTGTGGTGGTTGGCGAGCACGACTTTACTTCCTTTGCGGCGGTTGACCCGGAGCGCGGACGCGACGAGCAAGCGCTTTCCAACCTGCGCACCGTTTTCTCTTCCGCATGGCGGCGCGAAGGCGAGGAATTGGTCTACACCGTGCGCGGAAATGGCTTTCTGCACCACATGGTGCGGAATCTGGTAGGCACATTTCTACTTGTGGGGAAAGGAACGCTCAACCCGCGCGAGATTAATCGCATCGTGCAGGCGAAGAGCCGTTCCGCCGCAGGGCCCACGGCGCCGGCGCACGGGCTGTACTTAGTAGGGGTTGAGTACTGAAAACGCCGTTGGCACTTGGCAATTGGTATTTGGCCTTCCATGGCTTGATTTCCGGCAATGCTCTGCACGGGCAAATGCTAAGTGCTAAGTGCCAACTGCTGTTCTAGACTGTATCTGACCCTATGCCCACCGCGACGCAACGCGCGTCCATTGCATCCATCAACCCCGCCACCGGCGAGGTGCTGCGCGAATTTGATTGCGCCGGCGAGGAAGAAGTGCGTGCGGCGGTGGAGCGCGCCCGCTCTGCGCAGCCAGCCTGGCAGGAACTGGGTATCGGCAAGCGCTTGCAGGTCTTGCGCCGCTTCCAGACTCTTCTGCAAGAAAAGAAAGCCGATGTCGCGCGCCTGATCACCCAGGAAGCGGGCAAGCCCTACGTCGAATCCTTGCTCACTGAAGTCCTGGTGGTTCTGGATGCGGCGCAGTTCTTAATCGCCAACGCTCGAGGTCTGCTGCGCGATCAGCGCATAGGGCATGCCAACCTGGTGATGAAGGCCAAGCGCGGCCGGGTCAGGCGCGAACCCTATGGCGTGCTTGGCATTATTTCGCCCTGGAACTATCCCTTCAACATCCCTGCTACCGAAGGACTGGCCGCTCTGGCGGCCGGCAATGCGGTGGTGGTGAAGCCCTCAGAATTTACCTCGCTCAGCGCGCTGGAGTTGCAGGCGCTGCTGCGTTCGGCCGGCGTGCCGGAAGATATTTTTCAGGTGCTGGTGGGAGCGGGGGCAACGGGAGCGGCTCTGGCCAACTCGCAGATTGACAAGCTGATCTTTACCGGCAGCGTAGCGAGCGGCAAGAAGGTGGCACAGGCGGCAGCGGCCCGCCTTCTGCCCGTGGTTCTGGAACTGGGCGGCAAAGATCCCATGCTCGTGCTGGATGATGCCGACCTGGAAGTCGCCTCCAGCGCCGCCGTTTGGGGCGCCTTCGTCAACGCCGGGCAGACCTGCCTTTCTGTGGAGCGTTGCTACGTGCACCGCAGTCTGTATGAACCCTTTCTGGCCAAGGTGGTGGAGAAGACGGGCAAGTTGCGGGTGGGCAACGGTTTGGACCCGGAAACCGAGGTCGGGCCCATGATTCATGAGCGCCAGTTGCAGATCGTCGAATCACAGGTGGACGAGGCCCAGGCGCATGGAGCTTGCGTGTTGATGGGCGGCAAACGCCTGTCGCAGTTGGGGCCTAACTTCTACGCGCCGACGGTGATAGCGGGCGTAACCCACGAAATGCGTCTTATGCGTGAGGAGACTTTTGGGCCGGTGCTGCCGGTGGTGCCCTTTGACTCCGATGAGGAGGCGGTTCGTCTCGCCAACGATTCCGAGTTCGGCCTGGCCGCCAGTGTTTGGACCCGCAACCGTGCCCGGGGCGAGGCCATTGCCACCCGCCTGCAGGCAGGCACGGTGATGGTAAACGATGTCATTTCCTGCTACGGCATCAGCGAGGCGCCGCATGGCGGTGTGAAGGCCAGCGGCCTGGGCCGCACCCATGGCCGCTTTGGCCTGGAAGAGATGGTGTGGGTCAAATACGTGGATTCCGACCTCCTGCCGCGCACGCGCAAGGTCTGGTGGTATGGCTATGGCGCCGACTTCATCCACCAGATGGAAGGCTTCGTGGATTTTCTGTTCTCCCGCCGCTGGGGCGCTCGGCTGGCCGGCGGCATGCGGGCGCTGAAGGCCTACGTCCGTAAAGGCTGGCTGTAAAAACAAGCATTTAGCATTTGGCATTTAACATTTGGCCATTTCGGGTTCTTGCTGCTATACGGAACGCTTCACGGCCAAGTGCCAAATGCCAAAGGCGTCCTCTGTGGTTTTCATTCCTATTGTTCGTTAGAATTAGCCTCCAGCGGCCCTGCCGCGCATCTTAGGAGGGAGAGGTAGGTCCTTGGCCACACCGGGCATACAGGCTGCCAATATGCAGGTAGCGCAGCAACAACTTCCCAATCACAAACTGAAAATCAAGAAACCGGGCCAGCGCTCCTGCAACGAAAAGGACGCCAAGGGCAAGTTCTGCGGCGGCCACCTGAAACGCTGGTACTACCACGACGACGTGCTGGAGCGCCAGTGTGGCGACGTGGAACAGGCCTTCGGCCCGCAGGCGGAAATCTACCGCTGCGAACACTGTAAAACCCTGTACCTGCCCAATCCCGAGGACCCGCGCGGCACCAATGTGGCCGGGCAGGGGCAGATTTCGACCTTTGGGCTGACGATTCCGCCCAAGGACGGCAAATAATTGAAGAATGACTTTCTTCGGAATTGACGATTTACGATTTTCGATTGACGATTGAAAACCTTTAGCGATAAACCGTGGCTAAAATGGCATTTTTACAGCTGGCGCCGACCGTGCGCTACGTCCGTACGATTCTCATTCGTCAATCTTCAATCGTAAATCGTCAATTGATTCACCTTGCGCGTTTCCGAACTCATCTACGACTGGAACCAGGCAGCCATGACGCTGCGGCCCGCAGGCCCGGTGTTGCTGAATGACGAAAGCCTGCGCGACGGCCTGCAGTCGCCCTCGGTCCGCGATCCTTCGATCGCCGAAAAGGTCCGCATCCTCCACCTTATGGAGGACCTCGGCATCAACATGCTCGACCTGGGCTTGCCCGGTGCGGGCCCCCGGGCCTGCGAGCACGTAGAGGCCCTGGCGCGCGAGATCGCTGACTCGCGGCTGAAAATCAAGCCCAACTGTGCCGCCCGCACCCACCAGAACGACATTCGTCCCATCGCCGAAATTTCCCAGCGCGTAGGTCTGCCCATTGCGGCCGCCACTTTCATCGGCTCCAGCCCCATTCGCCGCTACACCGAAGGCTGGACGGACGAGTTCCTTCTCAAGACTACGGAAGAAGCGGTGAAGTACGCGGTCTCGCTCGGCCTGGAAGTCATGTGCGTCACCGAGGACACCAGTCGCTGCGAACCGGAGATGGTTAAGCGCCTTTACGCTACGGCCATCAGTCATGGCGCCCGCGCCATCGTGATCTGCGATACCTGCGGCCATGCCACCCCCATGGGCGTGTTCGCGTTGGTGAAGTGCGTAGTGGACGAGGTGGTGAAGCCCTCTGGGGAGAAGATTCGCGTGGATTGGCACGGCCACTGCGACCGCGGTCTGGCGGTGGCCAACTCGCTGGCCGCGCTGGTGGCGGGCGGCCATTGCGTGCATGCCTGCGGCTTAGGCATCGGCGAGCGCGTAGGCAACACCCAGATGGACCAGATGCTGGTCAACCTGAAGCTTATGGGCGTGCCGCCGTGGGACCAGCAGGACTTAACCAAACTTCGCGATTACTGCTCGGCTATTTCCCAGGCTACGGGCGTTCCCATTCCCGCTAATTACCCGGTGGTCGGTGAAGACGCGTTTCGCACCGCCACCGGCGTACATGCCGCCGCCGTCATCAAAGCCTACAAGAAGAACGATACCGAACTGGCTAACGCCATCTACTCCGGCGTGCCCGCGCACTACTTCGGCATGGAGCAGGTGATTGATATCGGCCCGATGAGCGGCAAATCCAACGTGATTTTCTGGCTCGACCGGCACGGCATCGCCGCGAATGATGAGGTTGTGGACCGCATCTTCAAACGTGCCAAAGCTTCCGACCGCTTGCTGACCGAAGCCGAGATTTTGGAATGTTGCCAGGCACCGGCTGAGATCAAACGAGATCTGTAATTCCCCGCATCATTGCGCTTTGTAAGAAACAAAAAGGGCACGGCGCGAAGCCGTGCCCCGAAAATCCAAGCCTAAAAATCTACTGCCGGAACGGTGCTCCAGAAGAAGGCAGGTCGCGCTCTGCGGCGCCAGTTCCTGCGGAGAGCGGAGCGCTGGTCATTGCCGTTTCCGGATTGATGAGCCCGTTATTGCTGGGCCCCAAGCCTAGCACGATCAAAGCGCGGGCATCCGGCACCATCTTGGTCTGCCAGCCATGATCTGCCTGGAACCGCGCCATGGCAGCGCGGGTATTCTGGTCCCATACCCCTGTGGGCGTGCCATGCAGGTAGTTCTGCCGCGTCAGCGCTTCCTGGATTTCACGGGTGCGCTCGGAGTCCGGCCGCTTCTGGCCGCGGTATTTCCAGGCCATTCTGCGGCTGTGCCGTGAGCGGCTATGCCGCGAATGGCGCGAGGACACATGCTTGCTCGACTTGTGAGCCGTAGTTTGCTTGTGGCTGGCTTTGGTGGTCTTTGCCGCCGCGACGGTGGTCAGCAGCAGCAACGCTGAAAATGCAGCGAGAATTCTCCGCGGTCCGTTACCTCGCAAGCGTTCACCTCAAAAAGTTGTGCTGGCAGACCAGTTGGGGTGAAACCGGCTGCTCAACCATGTACCCCGGCCGGGGAAGCCGATACGGGCTGGCTACCAGCATCATCCCTGATTTGATGCCGGCACGCCAGCAATCTTTCGGAACTTTCACCGGTTACGGAAGTGTACCGCCCATGAAAATAGTTCCACCCTGGGGACCTACCCCCCGCGGATGGACGAGGAAGACTACATCCTGACCGCTCTTTAGTCCAGAGATAATGCGGTTAAAGTCATCCTCATTGTTAACCTTCTGCTTATTGATCTCAAGGACAACGTCGCCACGGTTGAGCCCGATGTCATCGGCGAACGAGCCCGGCTTGATGTCGCTGACCACCACGCCGCTGGTGCTGCTCAGACCCAGGCGGTCCGCCATGTCCTTGCTCAGGTCGCGCACCGTAACGCCCAGTTTGCTTTCGGTGGGCTGGACTTCATTGCCGCCCTCCGGTTCTTCACCCAGGCGGGCGCCGAACAACTTCTGGCGATCGGCGACGGTAACCGGAAGGTCCATTTTCTTGCCGCCGCGAATGATGCCCAGAGTCACCCTGCTGCCGGGCTTGCGACCGGCAATATCAGCCACCAGTTCGTCGCCAGTTTTAACCGGCTTATTGTCTACCGCGATGATGGTATCGCCTACCTGCACGCCGGCCTTGGCCGCCGGGCCATTAGGCACCACGTTGGAAATGGTCACGCCAGAATTGACGCCGTACACCCGCGCGATAGCGGGAATGGCCTGAGCGTTGAATTCAACTCCGATGGAGCCGCGGGTAACGCGATGTTCCGGCCCGATCAACTGGTCATAAACATGGATGACGGTGTTGGAGGGGAGGGCGAAACCGACGCCGGCGTAGGCGTTGGTCTCGGTCAAAATGGCGGTGTTTATCCCGATTACATCGCCTTCCATGTTGACCAGCGGTCCCCCTGAGTTGCCGGGATTGATGGCAGCATCTGTCTGGATAAAGTTCTGGAACTGGCGCGCGGGAACGATGTTGCGTCCCGTGGCAGAAACGATGCCGGCGGTAACGGTTTCCTGCAGGCCAAAGGGACTGCCGATGGCCAGCACCCAGTCGCCCGGCAGCATGCTGTCCGAATTGCCCAGCTTGGCCGCCGGCAGGGCATGGTTCGCGTCAATTTTAATGACCGCCAGGTCGGTTTCCTGATCGGTACCGATTACCTTGGCATCATGGGTGACACCCGGGGGATCGTCTTTCAGCTTCACCCGAATACGGTCCGCCTTCTCCACCACGTGGCGGTTGGTGACGATGTAGCCCTTGGAATCAACGATGACGCCGGAACCCAGGGAGCGCTCCCGGAGGTCGGGACTGCCGAATGCGTCCGGGCCTTGTCCTCCACCGCCACCCTGTCCGCCCGGCCCGCCGAAGAAGCGGTCAAAAAAGTCCTGAAACGGATTCTGATCGTCATCATTGCCCCCGCCGCCGCCACCGCCCGGAGGCCCAATGCGCCGGTGCGGATTCTTGATGGTGGTTTCTGTATTGATGTTGACCACGCTGGGCTCAAGCTGCTTGGCGATGGTGGCAAAAACGTTCGACATCTGGCGCGGCGACGGCACCTGCAGAGGGGTCGCATCGGCGGAGGAATTCTTGCTCTCCTGCCCTCGAACGCCGTAGGACACCACGGTGCCGATCAAAATCCCGACGGCCAGGGTTATGAGAATAGTCAAAGCGTAGGCTGGGCGGCGCGCCGTCAGCCTTGCCCAAAACGAGCGGGCATTCATACGTTCCCTCCGGATATGGTGCGCAAAACAAGATTATACCTGCCGCTCCTGCGGGCGGAAAAACCACTGCAGTTAAGGAAGGTGGAACTCACTACGCTTTAGACGCAGAAAAGCGGAAATTCGTTATCGAACACGGCATAGACAAATGTCGTTCCAGGGGTATTAGGCGAAAAATGTAAAGCCCGGAGGCGGCCACGCCCAACAGCGTCAGTACATCTTCCCCGCCACCACGGCCAGGAACAGGCCGCTATAGGCGGCAATGGCCGCTACGATCACCAGGGCCCCAAACGCCAGGACGGTCAGCAAATCAAACACTTGCTGCACGCAACAGCGCACCAATTGCAGCAATCCGCAAAGCTCCAGGAAGACCAAAAGCGGGAGTACTAAGGCCGCCAGCACGTAGGCATGCGGCACCCGCGGGGTAAGAATCAGAAACATGACCGCCGGCACAAAAGCCAGCGCCGGAACGATAGCCAGCACGGCGCCGCGAAAGAACAGCCTTTCCCGCTCGTCCCAGGTTAATGGCGGAAACCACGTCACTTCGCCTCGAAAACCGTCTTGCCTGCCACCACCGTGCGCAGCACACGGGTATGAAGAATTTCCTGCGCCGGCACACGCGCGATGTCGCGGTCCAGCACCACAAAATCCGCCCACATGCCCGGCTGCAACATGCCTTTATCGCGTTCCGCAAATTGGGCGTAAGCGGAGCCGCTGGTGTAGGCGGCAATGGCCTGGTCTATGGTCAGCTTCTCTTGCGGAAAATATTCGGCGGTGCCGGCTTCATTCTTCCGGGTCACCGCGGCATACAAGCCGCGAAAAGGGGTAATGGGCTCCACGGGATAATCCGTACCGAAGGCCAGCCACACGCGATTCTGCAGAAAGCTGTTCCACGCATACGAGTAGCGGGCGCGTTGCGGACCCAGGCGCGCCAGCGCCCAGTTCATGTCGGTCAGCAGATGGTTGGGCTGCATGGAGGCAATCACGCCCAGATCGCGGAAGCGGGAGAACTGCCCCGCCTCCAGCACCTGCGCGTGTTCCACGCGCCAGCGATGGTCCTGGGAGCGCACCGCCTGGGGTTGGCGCTCCTGCAGATAGCGGTCCGCCTCGGCAAACGCCTGCAGCGCCATCTCCACGCCGCGATCGCCAATGGCGTGGAATCCCACTTGAAAGCCAGCCGCAGCGCGCTCATCTATCATGGCGTTCAGCTTGCTCTGCTCCAGTCGGGGAATGCCGGAATTTTGTGGATCATCACTGTAGGGCGCCAGCAAGGCCGCCGTGCGCGAACCCAGCGAACCATCCATGAAGCCCTTCAGCATGGCCGTGTGCAGCATGGGGTCGGTTTGAGAGTGATAGGCGCGGTGCTTCTCCAGGACATCAACCGAATCGGGGAATGGCAGCCATTCGGAAAGGCGCAGCGTTAGCTTACCCCCGTTCTCCAGTTCTTCCGCCACCAGGAAGTCGTCCCAGGCAGAGTTATCCTGCGCCGAGGTAATGCCCCATTGAGCCGCATCCTGGAGGGCAATTTGCATGGCGCGCAGGTGCTGGGCGGGCGTAGGTTCGGGCTCCTTGGAAGTGACCAGCGCCATCGCCGGATCTTCGCGCAAAATGCCGGTGGGTTCGCCCGCGGCATCGCGGTCAATCTTTCCGCCGGGCGGATCAGGTGTGTTGCGCGTAATTCCGGCTGCGCCCAGCGCGGCGCTGTTCACCACCGCAATATGACCATCCACGCGCCCAAAAAATGCGGGATGGCCCGCCGTTACCGCGTCAAGGTCCTGTCGCGTGGGCAGCTTCTGCACCGACCACAGCGTGTGGTCCCAGCCGCGGCCGAGAATCCATTCGCCCGGCTGCGCGGTCTT
>DATJFA010000203.1:0-15524 GCA_035496015.1 Terriglobales bacterium
GAAGGGGCCCTCGGTGCGCAGCTCATCCAGGTTGACGTAGCCTTCAAGCACGTACTCGGCCGTGGCCGGCACCTCCAGGTCTACCGTCTCGCACTTCACCAGCTCCACCGGCTTCTGCCGCAGGAATCCGGCGATGATGAATTCCTCCACCTCCGGGGGCGCCGGCACAATGGCGGAAAAGGTGAGCGCGGGTTCGGTGCCGATGGCGACCGCCACTTCCATCTTCCCTTTCGGCTGCGAGCCAGAAGCGAGCCGCGCCCCGCCCGCCGACCTGGCCATCATGTCCACCGCCGCCCAGCGGCCGTCGGCTGTTGCCTGATCTCCTCCCGCCGCTCTGCGCAGCATCTCCCGGTAGTGCTCGGCTCCGACTTTCTGCCGCTGCCAGTGCATGCCCGCGGTGCGCTCGTCGTACACCTGCATGCGGTACATGCCCACGTTGCGTTTGCCCGTCGCCGGATCGCGCGTGATCACGCAAGGCAGCGTGATGAACCGCCCTGCGTCCTTGGGCCAGCATTTCAGCACCGGCATCTCGAGTAGCGAAAAGCCGTCCTTCTTGATCACTTCTTTGCACGGGCCGCTGGCCACGGTTTTGGGGAAGAATTTGCCCATTTCCGCCAGCATGGGCAGCATTTTGACCTTGTCCAGGAAGCCCTGTGGGCTCTTTACGTCCATGAAGCCGCGAATGCGCTCCGCGACGTCGTCCAGCGAGTCCACGCCCAGCGCCATGCACATGCGCCGAGCCGAGCCGAACTGGTTGATGAGCAGCGGCGTGCGGTAGCCCTTGACGTTTTCAAACAGCAGCGCCGGCCCGCCGGGATGAAAGTTTGTGGCCCGGGCGCCAGGGTCCGTGGCTTTGCTCACCCGGTCGGTGATCTCCGTGATCTCCAGGATGGGGTCCACTTCGGCGCGTATGCGCTTGAGTTCACCGGCCTTGTCCAGGGCCGCAATCCAGTCGCGTAGGGATTCGTAGGCCAATCGGTCTCCAGGGCTTCTGGCTCTTAGCCTTTGGCTCTTGGCTAAAGCTACTACCTGGCAACGCGCAAGCCAAAAGCTAACAGCTAATAGCCAAGAGCTAAACGCGCGATTATACCGACCGTCTGCATCATCGCCCAACTCCTAGCCCCAAACCCACATCCAAGCTGAACGTGACACTCGCAAACGCTCGGGAACAAGCTCATCTCCGGGCGCTTTCGCAGCTTACCCTGAACAAGCAAGAACCGGGTTCCAGCGCGCTGCAGGAAGCGTTTAACTATGTCTCTGGCCTCGACACCGAGGACCGCGCCGAACTGGTGCGACTGGCCGATTCGCACCATGTTCTGGTTCGCGCGTTACAGACGGTGCACGCGCTGGCCGCCGGCCCCGCCGACACCGGCCTGATCGCCTGGACGGAAGCCACACTGGCTACGGAGCAGGCCCGCATTGACAACGCGCTGCGCCACCTGGACTCGGTGTGCCGCGAACTGGAAGCGGCGCGCTGCCCGGCGGTGGTCATCAAGTCGCTGGACCACTGGCCCGACCTGGGCAACGACCTGGACCTATTCAGCCCGGCCTCGGAGCGCAGCATCGTGCGCGTAATGCGGGACAAGTTCCAGGCCCACGTTGAACCCCGCAGCTGGGGCGACCGCCTGGCGAATAAATGGAATTTTGCCCTGCCCGGACTGCGCGAGGCGATTGAGGTGCACGCGCGGCGCCTGGGGCAGACCGGCGAGCATATTGCTCTGGCCGGCCGCGTCATTGAGCGCGCCGTGGCAAAGGAGGTAGGCGGCTACATGTTCCGCGTGCCTGCCCCCGAGGAGCGCATTATCATCGCTACCCTGCAGCGCATGTACCGGCACTTCTACTTCCGCATTTGCGATGTGCTCGACACCGCCGCGCTGGTGGAAAGCGGGGCGGTCAACTTCCAGGAACTGCGCCGCAGCGCCGATTCGGGCGGTATCTGGCCGGGCGTGGCCACTTTCCTGCTTATAGTTTCCGACTACGTGAAGACCTATCGCCGCGACGGTGTGGAACTGCCAGGCGAAGTGCTGGCAGCCGCCAAGTTCGGAGGCGACAAGGTTACGGTGCGCAGCCGCTTCCTGCGCTTCCCCCTGATGCCCGAGGGCGCCGGCCTCTATGGACTACAAATGCGGCAAACCGCCGCCCGGGGTGATGTTCCGGCCGCCCTGCGCCTGAGCCTACTGCCCCCGCTGGCTTCCGTGGCCGCTTTGGCGTATAGGGTTACGGGGAGTGATAAGGGCATCTGGTAGAAAGCAGGAGTCAGGGCTCAGGAGTCAGGGCTCAGGTGTCAGGGCCCAGCGCCAACCCTGTTCGGCCTTCCACGTGGATGGCGTCATGCAGAGGCGCTTTAGCGCCGAAGCATCTCGCGTGCAGTGCCGCGAAGCACGGGAGCGTACCTTATGGGGAAGGCTTAATCACCTTCGGTTTCGCTTACTCCCGACTACTGACTCCTGACTACTTTTGTGCAACCGCAATCCGCTCGATTACTCTAGTACGCTATGCACCGCCGTGCCGTCATCACCGGCCTGGGCGTGGTCAGCCCCAACGGGCTGGGCAAGTCCGCCTTCGCCCAAGCCATTCTGGCGGGCCAGAGCGGCGTGCGCCGCATCTCTCGCTTCGATCCCAGCGACATCTCGGTGCAGGTGGCCGGCGAAGTCGCCGATTTCGATGAACTCGCCTGGGTGGAGAAAAAGGAGCGCAAGCACGTTTCCCGCATCCTTCCCCTGGCCTTGGCCGCCGCGCACGAAGCGGTGCATGACGCCGGCCTCGATCCAGCCACCCTCTCGCTCGAGGACAAGCGCCGCATTGCCGTTATTCTTGGCAGCGGCGGGGGCTCGCAGGAATTCACGGAAGAGCAGTACCGCCTTTACTACCGCGGCGAGTTGCGCCACATGAGCCTTTTCTGCGTGCCCACCGGTGTGATGGGCACCTTCTCCAGCGACGTGGGCATGCGTTTCGGCTTTCGTGGGCCCAGCCACGTGGTGACCACCGGGTGCACTTCTTCCACCGACGCGCTGGGCTACTCTCTGCGCCATATCCAATCGGGCACGGTGCACACGGTGCTCACCGGCGGCGCCGACGCCCCTATCTCCCTGGGAATCGTGAAGGGCTTCATTCTCATGAAAATTCTTACCGGCTCCTGGAACCGGGACCCGGCGCGCGCCTCACGCCCCTTCTCTGCTGACCGCGACGGATTTGTGCTGGGCGAAGGCGCCTGGATGCTGATGCTGGAGGATTACGAGCACGCCCGCGCTCGTGGCGCCCACATCTACGCCGAAGTCAGCGGGTACGGCACCACCTGCGAAGCGTTCCATCGCGTGCGCCTGCGCGAGGGTGGCGAGGAGTCGGCGCGCGCCATCGGCTTGGCCATGCGCGAGGCCGGCATCGCGGCCGCCGACGTGCAGTACGTCAACCTGCACGGTACTTCTACCCAGCTCAACGACCGCATCGAAACCGAGGCGCTGAAAGCGGCTCTGGGCGAGCGCGCCCGGGAAATTCCCATGTCGGCGCTGAAATCGCAAATCGGGCATCCTCAGGGCGCGTGCGGCGCCGCCGGTGTGGCCGCTACTTTGATTGCCATGGAAACCGGCGAGATTCCACCCACCCTAAACGTTGAAGTTCCCGACCCCCAGTGCGATCTGGACTACGTGCCTCAGCCCGGCCGCCGTGCCCAGATTGAGCACGCGATCTGCAACTGCATCGCGTTTGGCTCGAAAAACTCCGCGCTCGTCCTGCGCAAAGTCGCTTAACCCCTTTTTCACCACAGAGGCACGGAGGAATTGACGATTGAAGATTTTCGATTGACGATTTTGGTCAGTGCACGCGAGATGCTTCAGGCCTGAAGGCCTTCAGCATGACGCATTCTCAGGAAGGCAGCTCAACTGGTGGAAGCCCAAGACACCATCCGCAGGTTAGCAATCATCGGTTCTCAATCATCAATCGACAATCGTAAATCGTCAATGACTCTGCGCCTCTGTCTCTCTGTGGTGGATCTTGGTTTTAGCTGGGGAAGTGGAAGTGCACATCCTGCTTGGAAGAAATGGGCACGCCGTCGTTGGTGGCGGGATGGAAATGCCAGTTCTTGAGGGCGGTGATCACTTTCTCGTCTATGTCGTGATCCACGCCCGTGAGCAGGCGCTCCTCCACCACGTTGCCGCGCTCATCAATGGTGATCTCCACAATTACGTCGCCCTGCAGGCTGGGCGGCAGACTGGCGCGATCCACGTCAGGATCGGGAAAGACTTCCGGCAGCGCTGGCCGCACCTCGGCTCCCACCCCACCTTCCAGCATCGAGCCATAGGTGGAACCGCCGGCATTGGCAGCGTGCGCCGGGTGCAAGTTGCGCCCTTGGCTCTCTTTTTTACTCAGTCGAGTGATGTGCACCACGGGCGCCGCCGAAGGCGCGGTCAGTCGCATGGTGTGTTCGCTGGTCTTGGGCGAGACTGACAAGTCATTCGCGGCAGTCAGATACACAACCTGCGCGTTTCCGCCGTTGCCGTGAGCGGCGAAGTGCGGAGAAACAAAAATTGCTGCCGGACGGTAGAGCAAGCAGGCCAGGACTGCGGCGTGGATGGCGGCCGAGGTCAGCCATCCGAAGCGGCGCTGTGGCGGAGCGGCTAAAGGTGCCAGCATGCTGTCGAACATAGTAGCCCTGATGCAGTTGGACGAGAAGTGGACGGCAACGTTAGCGAATTAGCTCCTAGCTCGCTAGCGTCCAGCGACTAGTGAGGGGATAAAGGTTATCAAGACTCAGACCTTTGGCGTACTGGTCCGCCGCAGCAGGTTGGGCAATTCCCTTACTACGTACGCCATGAGCGCCGAGACCAGCGAGCCCACCGCAGTCATCAGCAGCGAACCGGTGTACTTTACGTACCATGCCGGCGCGGAATCGGCCGGCATCGTGCTCATCCCCTGCCAGTTCATGTCCAGATCGCCGCTGCTTCGGGGCCTGACCTGCAGGCTGATCTCGCTATCCGCGGGAAAGTCACCGCTAATGCTGCCGGTATTGTCGTAGCCTTCGTCGGAGGTTACCCGCACCTTTACCGTATGCCGCCCGGAGGGAACCTGCACCAGCCGCGAGAAGTTGCCGCCAATGCCCGCTGGCAGCAGGCCAAAACGGCGGCGCTGCGATCCCGTCAGATGCTCGGAGCAGGCCAGGTCGCCATCCACCCACACCGAGACCTGGGCGGAGCGGAAACTGTGCTGCATCTGCAGCTTGAGGCTGGCGCTTCTGCCTGCCAGATGCGGCAGGAATGCAACCACGAAGACTACCGCGGCGGTAACGCCGACAAAGCCCAGGGGATGCTTGCGAATCAACGTGATAGCGCGCTGCCAGGCTGCCTGCGCCGAAGCTTTTCCGGACATCCCGGCTAGCGGTTGTGGTGTGGGCTCAGAACTCATCGCAAGTTGATTTTGCCGGACTGGTCGCCCCTGCTCCAGTTACCGAAGTGCTGAGCGCTTCGGCTCTCTGCCTGATTTTTGCACTGCCATCCTGAACGCAGTGAAGGACCCGCTTTTCAGAAACTCTCCTCACGGTAATCGTCAATTTCCCGCTGCCGCCGCTTTTTCCAAATCTCCCACCAGCTTACGGCGCAGCAGTTCTGTGATCGTTTCCGGGTCGCCAGGGCGGGCGAAAAAATACCCCTGCGCCAGCTCGCACCCGAGTGCCGTGAGCTCTTTGGCCTGCTCCTCCGTCTCCACCCCTTCGGCCACCACCTTCAAACCCAGGTTGTGGGCCAGCATGATTATGATGTGCACAATCTCGCGGGCTTCCTTGTCACAGAGCATGCCGGAGATGAAACTGCGGTCGATTTTCAGGGAGTCCACGGGCAGGCGCTGCAACCGGCTGAGGGAGGAGTAGCCGGTTCCAAAATCGTCAATACTGAGGCGCACGCCCAGAGCCTTGAATTTAGCCAGCACATCGGCAGCCTCGGCATCGCCCATGGCAATGGTCTCCATCACCTCCAATTGCAGGCTGGTAGGCAGCACGCCGCTCTGCTGCAGAGTGGAGCGGATGGCAGCCGGCAGTTCCGGGCGGGCAAACTCCGGCGGCGAGATATTCACACTCATGACCAGCGGAGGCTGTGCCGGGAACTGAGCTTGCCAGGAGCGCAGCTGCTCGCAGGCCTGGCGCAGCAGCACCTTGTTGATGGAATTGATTAGGCCGGTTTCACAAGCCACGGAAAGAAATTCCCCCGGCGGCACCAGGTTCTGGGCACGGCGCCAGCGCACCAGGGCTTCAAAGCCGCAGATGGCGCCAGTCTGGAGCCATACAATGGGCTGGTAGTGATTGATCAATTCGCCCCGCTCCAGCGCCTTGCGCAGGTCGGTTTCCAGGCGCAAGCGCTGCACTGCGGTAGCGTACATAGCACTATCAAACACTTCACAGCGCGCCTTGCCCGCCCGCTTGGCGCGGTACATGGCGATTTCGGCGTCGCGCAGGACCTCTTCGGCGGCAGTGCGCAGGGTAGTGCTCAGGGCAATGCCGATGCTGGCGGACACTACCACTTCCTGCCGGTTAATCAGAAATGGAAGCGCCAGCCGGCTCTGAATTCTTTCCGCCACCCGCACGGCGTCGCTGGGGTCGGCAATGTCGTCGAGCACGATGGTGAACTCGTCGCCGCCAATGCGCGCCAAGCTCTCGGCGGCCGCTTCCGGGGCTTTACCCCCCTGGTTACGGGCAATCGTGTCATCGCGGCGCAGCGACGTGTTCAAGCGCTGGCCAATCTGGATGAGCAACTCGTCCCCGGCGATGTGGCCCAGGCTGTCGTTCACCACCTTAAATTCGTCCAGGTCAATGAACAGCACGGCAAATTTATAGGTAGCGTGGCGCTTGGCCATGTCGAGGGCGTGTTGCAGTCGGCTTAGGAATAGCGCCCGGTTGGGCAAGTTGGTGAGGCCGTCGTGGAAGGCATTGTGGGCCAGCATCTCTTCGGCGCGTTTACGCTCGGTGACATCGCGATTGACAACCACCAGTTGTTCTATATCCCCTTGCGGATTACGAATGGCGCTGGCGGTGGACTCCAGGATGCGCCAGCTTCCATCCTTGTGGCGCATGCGGTACTCCAGTTGCTGCCCCCGGCCCGTGCTGCGCGCTTTTTCCGCCGCCTCCAGCACCCGCTGGCGGTCCTCCGGGTGAACCTGCTCCAGCGAAGAGGTGGTCTGCAGTTCTTCCATGGAATATCCCAGTACCTTGGTGTAGGCGGGGCTGTTATATAGGCGGTGGCCGGCCTTATCCACCAGCGCGATCATGTCTGCGGCGTTCTCGCTGATCAGGCGGAAAAGCTGCTCGCGTTCGGCGAGTTGTCGCCGCATGCGCTGCAATTGCAGGTGCTGGTAAATCGTATACAGGTCAAACATCAGCACCAGCGCTGCCAGAGCGCGCACCCAGTCGCGCATGTCAGCCCAGTAGGTGGTATAGGGCTGGAAGGGGAACCAGGGGAAAGTGAAGGAGATGATGGTGGCAGTCAGCAGCAGCGTGACGCCGACGGCAAAAAGCCATAGCCACCACTCCCGGCCCTCAATGCGGCGCATCTCTCCAGGCAGGGGGGCGGTTGGTATGGGGATGACAGCACGCACTGGGTCCTTGGCCATGCTGAGAAGCTGAGTGTGGCTAGCGCGATTGTAGGGGGTGGGAGAAGAAGGAGAGGATTACGAAGGTAGCGAGCGTACCCTCTGCCATTCTCATTTCCGGAATGGTTCGCGAGCAATTCAAAATCCACCACAGAGGCACAGAGACATAGAGGAAATAATTTCTGTGTGAGGATTGAAGAATGAAGAATAAAGAACGAAGAAGGAAGAAGGAACAAGGAATAAGGAATGAGGAACAAGGAACAAGGAACAAGGAACAAGGAAGAGGTTAACAACTCTTGGTTTGTAATCCCGAGATGTACGAATCTCGCGCCGCGAGGGAGTACGGCGAAGGATCTGCTTCAAACCATCTCCCCTCAAATCGTCATTTCCTGGGCGCTTCAGTGCCTCTCTGGCTGACTTGCCCGATCACCGACTCCCGTTCCCTGATCAACACCGTTTCCTTCCCCATGCGCCGGCCCATCTCGATCGCGGCGGCCACAGTGCTCTCATCGGTTTGCGATCCGCGCACAATCTCTAACCGCTTGCTCTCTGGTGGATTGACAAAACGCATGCCGACGCATCGTGGGGGGCGGTAGGTTACGGAGGCGATCTCGCTCACGCTCAGCCCGGAGGTATTTGTCGCCAGGATAGTAGCCGGGCGGCAAATTTTGTCGAGCAGGGTGAAAATCTCGAGCTTTGATTCCAATTCGTCGGGGACAGCCTCGATTACCAAATCCGCCTGGCGGGCGGCCTCTTCCACGGAGCGCGCGAACTCCAGTCGTCCCAGGGCAGCTTGCGCAGCGGGGGCGGCCATGGCGCCCAGTTCGACCGCTTCCGCGAGATGATTGCGGATTTCACTTTCGGCTCGCCGCAGGGCGGCGGGAAGTATGTCTTCCAGGATGGTCCGGTAGCCGCCCAGCGCAGCCGCGTACGCTATGCTCCGGCCCATGGCGCCCGCGCCGATCACGGCCACGGTGCGAACTTCCACTACTTTCCGCCCTTCTCCAGTCGCTCCAGCACGGAATCGTAGTTGGGCTCGACCTTGCGCATGTATTCGGAGAGACGCTTGCGCTCGTCGTCATCCATCATGGGAATGGTGGCGACAATGCGCCGCAAGGTAGTGGAGATGTCGTCAACGTAATTCATCAGACGTATGAGTTCGCCGGTTGCGGCCATGAAGTCTCCCTGCTCTTTGCCCGCTGAGCGGGCAAACAATCATTTTCTACGGCGGCTGAGAATTAGTAAAGGGCACGCGGCTGGCCGTGGCGCCCCAAAATGTGTTCCATTTCAGAAACTAGAGTTCCTGCCCCTCGGATTCCGGCGGGTTGTCCCCGGCGCCTTCCCCGTCTGCCCGCTTCACCCGTACCACCGTAATCTTGGAGAAGCCCTCTTCGAACTTGGGGGCGCGCAGCTTGCCCGCCATGCGCTGCATCACTTCTTCGGGCACCACCCGGTTGCGGCGCGCATTCCGCTCCATGCACACCTCGGTGGGCACATCAAAATACACCGCCTGCACCTCGTAGCCGAAGTCGTGCGCCATCTTGATCCAGCCGCGCCGGTCATGAGGCGAAAGATTGGTAGCGTCCACGTAATTCAGCGGCATGCGCGCCACCAGCCGCGCCCGCAACAGGGAACGCAGGGTGGAGAACACCAGATCCTGAAAACGCTGCTCGGTGACATCATCGAACAGCATGGAGCGAATCACGTCGCTGGAAAGCGGCACCGCGTCCCGGCGCTTGAACCAGGTGCTCTTGCCGGAGCCGGGCAGCCCGATAGCCAGGATGACAACTCCCTTGGGGCTCCGCGGCTGAGCAACAGCGGCCGCATGCCGCGGGTGCGGAGGGGCATGCTTTCGGGGCTGGGCTGCCGGTGTGGCTTCGGGCAGGTGGGCTGCTTGCGCCGGTTCTGGAGAGGCCGGCTGCAACGGCGTGACCTGGGTGGCGGCTGCCGGGCCGCGCCCGCCCCGCCCCCGCCGTCCGCGGCGGCGGCGCCTTTTCCCGGGTGCGCGCTGTCCCTCCGCTCTGCCGGACGCCGGCTCAGTTGCGGCCAGAGGTTCCGCCGCAGCCGGCACTGGTGGCGCCGCTTCCTCCGCTTGCTCTTGTTTCGCCTCTGGTTCTGGCGTCCGGGACCTCTCCTCGCTGGTCAGAAAGTCGGGCTGCAGCGGCGGAAGACTTTCCCCCTGGCTTGTTTTGCTGTCTGTCTTTTTGCGCCGGCGCCGCATGCGCTCCCGAATCCACTTGCTCATCTTCCGCCTTGTAACACATCCCTACCTTACGGAGCAATGTACGCTTCGGTGCTTTACGGAATGCACACTCCGCTGTGCCGCCTATCACAGGGAGCTGTGCTGCGCTAATTTGCCCCTCCGGCAAGGCCGATGTTACGATTTTTGGTTACGCAGCGGCCCTCAACTTACCCTTCATTTCGCAATCATCGGAGGTTTTATGGCAATTAAAGTCGGCATTAACGGATTCGGCCGCATTGGGCGCAACGTACTGCGCACCGCTCTCACCGACCGCAACCTCGAATTTGTGGCGGTGAATGACCTCACCGACCCCAAGACCCTGGCCCACCTGCTCAAGTACGACTCCATCCTGGGGAATCTGAGCAACGACATCAGCGCCGGTGGCGACTGCATCCGCATTGACGGCCGCAGCATCCGCGTTTTTGCCGAGAAGGACCCGGCCAAGCTGCCCTGGGATTCGGTAGGAGCCCAGGTGGTTCTGGAGTCCACCGGCCGCTTCACCAATGCCGAAGACGCGAAAAAGCACCTGCGCGGCCCGGTGAAGAAAGTGATCATCTCAGCGCCCGCCAAAAATGAAGATGTCACCATCGTACTGGGAGTCAACCAGCAGGTTTACGATCCCGCCAGGCACAATGTGATTTCCAACGCCTCCTGCACTACCAACTGCCTGGCGCCAGTGGCCAAGGTGGTCAACGATTCCTTCAAGATTGTGAGCGGCAGCATGACCACAATTCACTCCTATACCAACGACCAGGTGATCCTGGATTTTCCCCACAAAGACCTGCGCCGCGCGCGTGCCGCTGCCTTGAGCATGATTCCCACCTCCACCGGGGCAGCCAAGGCCCTGCACCTGGTTATTCCCGAGTTGAAGGGCAAGCTCGATGGTTTTGCCATGCGCGTGCCCACGCCCAACGTTTCCGTGGTGGATCTGGTTGCATATGTGGAGAAGAAGACCACGGCGGAGGAAGTGAACGCGGCCATGAAGCAGGCTGCCGACTCGGGGCCGCTCAAGGGCTACCTGGGATATGAAGACGCGGAGCTTGTTTCCATGGATTATCGCGGCGACTCCCGTTCCTCCATCGTGGATGCCCCCATGACGCGCGTGATCAACGGCAACCTGGTGAAGGTGATCGCCTGGTACGACAACGAATGGGGCTATTCGTGCCGCGTTCGCGACCTCATCAACTTTATCGGCAGCAAGGGTCTGTAGAGACAACTTAGGGCCGGCGCCTCGCCGGCTCTCCGTCGAGGGCGGCTCCCCGCCCTCGCAAGGAGTCCGCTGTGAGCACTCATCGGCAAGCTGTTTTGCATCGTGAAGGCATAGGCAAACTTTCCATTCGTGACCTGCCCTTGAACGACCACCGCATTTTCATGCGGGTGGACTTCAATGTGCCGCTCTCCGAAGATGGCGGCGTGCTCGACGATACCCGCATTCGTGAAACCCTGCCCACCATCGAGTATGCGCTGCGCCATGGGGCGCGCCTGATCCTGGCTTCCCACCTGGGGCGCCCCAAAGGCAAGGTGAACCCGCGCATGAGCCTGCGTCCTGTGGCCGAGCGTCTGCGCATGCTGCTCGATACCCAACTCGGGCGCGGCGAGAACGTTGGTTTCTCAACTGATTGTGTCGGCGTGCAGGCCGAGGAAATGGCGGGCAAGCTGGAAAAAGGCCAGACTCTGCTGCTGGAGAACCTGCGCTTCCACGCGGAAGAGGAAGCCAACGACGAAAAGTTTTCGCGCCAGCTGGCCCATCTCGCCGACTTCTACGTAAACGACGCTTTCGGCACGGCGCACCGTGCGCACGCCTCCACAGTGGGTATTACGAAGTTTCTGCAAAAATCTGCTGCCGGGCTGCTCATGGAAAAAGAGTTGGAGTATCTGGGTCGCGCCATGCAGCATCCTGAGCACCCCTTTGTGGCCATCCTGGGCGGAGCCAAGGTGAGCGACAAAATCGCGGTGATCCGCAACCTCATGACCAAGGTGGATGCCCTGCTCATCGGCGGCGGCATGGCCTACACTTTCCTGAAGGCGCAGGGCCAGCAGGTGGGGAAATCGCTGGTGGAGGAAGACAAGATCGACCTGGCGCGCCAGATTCTGCAGAATGCCAAAGCCAAAGGCATGAAGTTCCTGCTGCCCGTGGACCACGTGGTGGCGCAGAAGATCGAACCCACCGCGCTCACCCGCACCGTCACTGAAATTCCCGCCGACCAGATGGCGCTCGATATCGGCCCCAAGACGGTCGAACTTTTCAGCGCCGAAGCCGCAGGGGCCCGCACCATCGTCTGGAACGGGCCGATGGGCGTATTCGAAGTTGAGCCCTTCTCACACGGAACCAAGCGGCTGGCCAGGGCTGTGGCTGAGAATGCCGGCGTGACTTCCATTGTCGGCGGCGGTGACACTGTCTCCGCTGTGCACGATGCCGGCGTTGCTGACCGCATTACTCACATCTCCACTGGCGGCGGGGCTTCGCTCGAGTTCATGGAGGGCAAGAAACTCCCGGGTGTGGAAGCCCTGACAGACGCGCCGTAGGTGCTTTGAGATACTTTTGGGTGGAGCAGGCCTTTAGGCCTGCAGAAACAGGGCTCAGAATAAACGGCTTTATTTGCCGAGGTACTTACTGCGCATCTTAGCTGAGGAAAAACCAGTGAACTACCTCAGGGGCTAAAGCCCGCTATAGTTGCCGCTTTGATGCAGGCCTGAAGGCCTGCGCTACCCGTCACCGCCGGTGCCAGAACCATATGCCTCGTAAAAAACTCATTGCCGCCAACTGGAAGATGTACAAAACGCCCGACCAGGCGCGCGAGTTCTTCCACGCCTTTCTGCCGCTGGTCGCCGGCCACACTCGCGACGAAATTGCCGTCTGCCCGCCTTTCGTTTGCATTCCCGCGGCGGTGGAGGCCGCGAAGGACTCCAAGGTCGCCATCGGCGGCCAGGACCTCTATTGGGAAAAGGAGGGTGCTTTCACGGGCGAGGTTTCCGCTGCCATGTTACTGGCCTGCGGCTGCACTCATGTCATCATCGGCCACTCTGAGCGCCGCCAGTACTTCGGCGAGACCGATGACACCGTTAACAAGAAGCTGGAGCGCGTCCTGGAGGCGGGACTGACGCCCATTGTGTGCGTCGGCGAGGTCATCCAGGAGCGCGAAGCCGGCCTCACCGAGGAAGTTCTTCGGCGCCAGTGCACTGGCGCTTTCCGTGGCATCTCCGGCGAGAAGGCCGCCCGGCTGACCATGGCCTATGAACCGGTTTGGGCGATCGGCACCGGCCGCACCGCTACGCCTGAGCTCGCCGCCGACGCGCATCGGGTTATCCGCCACCAGGCTGCCAAAGCGCTAGGCGATGAACTCGCCCGCAATCTGCGCATCCTTTATGGCGGCAGCGTCAAGCCTGACAACGCTAAGGCGCTGATGGCCCAGGAGGAAATTGATGGCGCCTTAGTCGGCGGCGCCAGCCTGGATGCCAAATCCTTCGCCGCGATCGTGAAGTATTGAGAGCGGGACGCAGCCGCGCTCGGCCGCGCAGGCGAAATTGCCTGTCCCATGCAGCTTTAGTCGGCGCCGGCGGCGGCTGACGTGCTAGCTGCCCAAGTCCAGCATTTCCCGTCCATGTGGGGCGGCGTGGGCAGGCCGAACAGGCGAAGAATGGTGGGAGCAACGTCGGCGATAGCGGGCTGTGCGTCGGCAATCTTCCGATTTGAGAACAACACGCCGGGCACGAGCCGCGGGTCAACGCAGTGGTCGCCGCTCCAGGCCTTGGTGTTGTCTTCAAATATCTCCGCGGAAACTTTGCCCGTAACCGCATCCCAGGACGCGCGGTAACCATCGCCGTAACCGACGACCAGGTCAGGCGAGCCGCCCACGTAGGGACCCGCATAGACGGATTCATTTTCCCAGATACCGCTGACAGCAACCTTGCCGGTAACCGGATCGCCGAGGCTATCGAGTTTCTGTCGCAATTCCTGCTTCAGGGCCGCGGCTTCGCCCGGCTCTACAATGCCATTACGCTCGCGCCCGCGGATGTTCAAGAACAATCCATTCAGGCCGAAGTTGTAGGCGCGGGTGCGCGCCCAGTCCACATCGTGGAACCATTCGCCGCGGCCACTGGCGCCGGGCTTTAGCGCCAGGTAGCCGTTCCGCAGCAGCCAGGTGTTCAGGTTGACGCCGCGGGCAAAATTCTGGAAGCCGTGGTCGGAGATGACCAGCAGCAGGGAATCGTTATCCAACTGCTCCATGACCTGGCCGACCACGCTGTCCACCCGCTGATAAAGTTCCTCGATCACCCGGGCGTGGCGCGGCTGCAGCGGATGCTGCTGCTGGGCGGGATGCGTCTCCTCCAGGTAGCGCCAGAACATGTGCTGCACGCGGTCCGTGGTATCGAAAACGCATACGCATACGCCACGCGGAGTCTTCTCCAGCGCGTCAAACAGCATGCGCTCGCGGTCTTCGTGGTTGCCATAGGCCTGCACCAGGAAGGCGTCGTCATCGAGCACCTGCTCGTTCAGCGCCCATGTGTCCTCGGCCAGCCCCAGCGTAGCGTAAGGGCCAAAGAGGCGCGCCAGGTACATGGAGTAAGTGAGCGGGTGGGAGATGGGCAGGTCGGGGCGCCCGGGGTCAATGTTTACCGGGGTGACGTACAGTTCCACCTCCGGCGCCAGTTGCTTGAGGTAGAAGCGGCAGATGCCGTGGGCGGTGAGGCCGAAGCCGGCCTTGAACTTTACCGAGATCCACTCCGAGTATTGGCCCAATTTCAGGGTGAGGCGTTCGGTATCGAGCTCAATGCGGGCTTCGCCGCGCTCGGGAAACGAGCGCAGGCGGAATTCGGCGCGCAATTCCTTGCCCGGCTGCTCGCTCATGGGGTCGTCAGGGCCGGGGATGTGGGAGCGAAACCCGCCGTTATGGCGCTCCATGGGAATGCGCACGCCGCCTTCCTCGAATTTTTCGCCTGCGGAGCGGGTGGTACAAAAGCAGAAGGTGCCCTGGCTGCCTTTCAAATCCGGAACACACATGCCGGAGAGCAGCACGCCGGAAAATTTTTCCGGGGGGAATGTGACCGGCACGCGCAGGATGGAGCAGAAGACTCCGGCTTCGCTCAGCCAGTGCCAGAAGGGCTTGGAGCGGCGAAGCAGCTTGATTTGCGGCTTGCCCAGGGGAATCGAATATTTCCCCAGGCGCAGCCGGCGTTTGGGGCCACTGATCTGAGCGGAGGAGAGGAAGGGCAGATAAGTTCCGCCATCGCGGGCCAGGAAATCGTAGATGTTGTGCTTGCCGGGATTGGCGCCCGTCTGGAAAGTGGACCAGGCCACTGGGGAAATGGGCGGGAACGTGGTTTGGAGGCGCTGGAAGGTGCCGTGATCACGCAGGCGGGCAAGATGGGGCAGCTTGCCTTCCGCCATGTAGCGCTCGGCCAACCGGGGATCCATACCATCGAAACCGAGAATGACCACACGCTTAGCGCCCGCTTTGCCATACGCTTTGCGGTGCCGCAGAAAGCGGAACAACTGCCGCAGGGGCCAGGTGATGAACGCGTAAAGCGAATAGAAGAAGGCGACGAACAGAGTCCAGAAGGACGAGAGGACCGCAAATCCCGCGCCCGGACCGACATAGGCGTGGGCGGGTTGGGGGATGAGGAGAAGGAGAGGAAGCAGCCAGAGCAGCAACTGCAAAAGGGAGCCATGTTTCCAAGAGGCTCCCAAGTTGCGAGGGCGAGACGCCCTCGC
>DATJFA010000204.1:0-7777 GCA_035496015.1 Terriglobales bacterium
CGCTGCCGGCCTGGCTTTGCCCGTGACCTTCATGAAGTTCTCCCGCGGCTTCGAAGCCGAGGCTGATTACCTGGGAGTGCAGTACCTGTACAAGGCCGGCTACGACCCGCAGTCTTTTGCCGCCTTCTTCGAAAAAATCGAGGCCCTGGAAAAAAAGAAACCCGGCCTCCTCGACAAAGCCTTTGACTCCCATCCGCAGACCCCGGCGCGCGCCGCGCAGACGCAAAAGGAAATTGCCAAGATTCTGCCTGCTCGGAATGAGTATGTGGTGGACACCTCGGAGTTTCAGGATGTGAAAACGCGGCTGGCCCACCTCGAGAACCGGCGCAAGGTCGAGAATGCCAACGGCAAGGCTGAGCCCAGCCTGCGCCGCAGCCAGCAGCCCGGCGACAACACCGGCGGCAAAGACGACGACCACCCCGTACTCAAACGCCCCGGCAGTGACTCGCACTAGCTAGCGGGGTGACTGGAACGGCTCACCGGCGGGAATAAACGTCACGGGTACGGCGGGAAAGAGCCCACGCAGCCAGCGCGCGGAATACTCCATTCCCGGCTCCTCCGAAACTTCGTGACCCAGCAGAATGAGCGCCTTCGCCCGGCCCTCGGCGGCGGCATCGCGCACATACTCCACCGTCTCCCATTCGCGCGCCTCGCCCGCCACCAGCACCTGCACATCATCGCGTTGCAGTTCCTTGATTTCTTTGTCCTCACCCGAGGCGCCCGGCAGGTAAGCCACATCGGTCACCCGCAGGCCGGGATCACCCACTATGCGTATGATTCGCGAATTCAGCTTGGCCTGCAGTTCCGCGGCTAACTGCCCCACCGTGGTGGGCGGCAGGGTATAGGCATTTTCCTCATAGGGCCGGCGATATTTCTCCCAGCCCGCCGCTTGGGTGAAGCCCTCAATAATTCCGTCGGGCTTGCGCCAGTGCCACTGGTCGTGAAATCGCCAGATCACCAGGTGGTGCTCGCGAATATAGGCCATCTTTTGCTCGAACACTGGGTCACCCTTCAGAAAGGCAGTCTCGTCCAGGTGGTTATAAAACGTGGGCTCGTGGGTGATGATGAGGTTAGCGCCGGAGGCCACTGCTTCCTGCAGTACAGCGTAGGTGGCCAGAAACGTCGTGGCGATGCCGCTTACCGGTGTTTCCGGGTCGCCTGCCTTGAAGGTATCCACCGTGTTGGGGTCCACCGGGGCGCCAATCTGGAGCTTAATTTTTTCGATCACCTGGCGAGCCGTCAGCGGCTTCTGGGCCCATGCCGGCCAGGCACAAGCCACAACCACGGCCAGGATCAGCGCCGCACCTCGTCGTTCAAATAAGGAACACATGGCTGGCATTGTAGCCAAACCGTACGCGTTTCATGAAGGACCTGGAATGTCATCCTGAGCGAAGCAGACTGGTTCGCTTGCGGACCGGTCTGCGCAGTCGAAGGACCCCTGCCGTGTTTCGCACAATTGCTACCGTTTCAGGGAGTTTTTTCACACCAGGATGCAGGTATTGAAGTAGCTTGAAACTCCTTTATGTCAGCACAGCGGGACCGCAACCGCGGGGTGTTTCGACTCGGGCGTTGTGCCCTCGCTCAACATGACAGAATGGAAGGGAGACGATGCTGTCCTAAAAACCCCCGTAACCTTTTTCCCGCCTCCCCGGTTAATCTCTATGGGGCAGGGAACACCCGCCGGGGAGAAGCGTTGAAGGCTCCCAAACTGGAAGCCCAGGACGAGCGCCAGCTTATCGAAGCGGCACAGCGCGACGCCAGCCGCTTCGGCGAGCTCTACGAGCGCAACTTCGAGCGCGTGTACGCGTTCGTGGTCCGCCGCGTGCGCAACCGCGCCGAAGCCGAAGACGTTACATCCGAAGTTTTTCACCGCGCTCTGGCCAACCTGCGCCGCTTTGAGTGGCGAGGCGTGCCCTTCGCCGCCTGGCTCTATCGCATGGCCGCCAACGCCATTGCCGACCGCGGGCAGCGTGCCGGCCGCGAAACTGAATTGCCCGAGGCTGCCGACGACATTGAGGATCCCGTCGCCATGCGCCAGGTGGAAGAGCGCGCCACCCTGTTTCGGCTCGTGAACGATCTGCCGGCGGACCAGCACCGCGTCGTCATCCTGCGTTTTGTGGAGCAGAAGAGCATTCGTGAGATCGCCGGTGAGTTGCGCCGCAGCGAGGGAGCCATCAAGCAATTGCAGTTTCGCGCTCTGGAGAACCTGCGGGCGCGTATGAGGAGGGCCAATGCCTAAGCGCTCCAAAGCCGGCCAACTCGACCAGTCGGTGCAGGCGCTGCTCTCCCAGCCTGACTCGCTGTTGCCCTCGGCCGAAGCCGAACTGGCGCCCCTGCTGAGCGTGGCTGCTGAGTTACGCGGCCTGCCCCGGGAGGAATTCAAGCAGCAACTGAAATCTAGTTTGCAAAGGAGCTCATCCATGGCCACTCAGCCCAAGCCAGAACCGGTCAGCTACATTCGCGAAGGCTTCCGTACCATTACGCCCTACGTTATCGTTCAGGGAGCAGCGGAATTCCTGGAGTTCCTGAAACAGGCGTTTGGCGCCCGCGAACGCCTGCGTGTGCCCAGGCCCGGAACCGCCTCGCTGATGCATGCGGAGGTGGACCTGGGCGGCTACATCCTCGAGTTGGCCGACGCCAACGAGCAGTTTCCACCCCGGCCCGCCGAGCTCCACATCTACGTCAGCGACGCCGATGCGGTTTACGCTCGTGCCCTGGCCGCGGGCGCGACTTCTATCTTTGCGCCGGTAGATCAGGACTACGGCGACCGCGAGGGCGGCGTGAAGGACAAGTTCGGCAACTTGTGGTACATCGCCACCCCGATCGGCTGGACACCTCCGGCTGGAGGCCCGCCCGCGGTCCAGCCCGTGCTGCATCCCCGCGGTGCCGACAAGCTCATGGAATTCCTGAAGAACGCGTTCGGCGCCGAAATCCTGGGCGACGTTCCCCGCTCGCCCGAAGGCGCCGTCCTGCACGTCACCATGCAGATTGGCGACAACACGCTGGAGATTGGCGAGGCTCACGGCCAGTTCGGCACGGTGCCTTGCGCCCTTCACCTCTACGTGCCCGATACTGATGCGGCCTATGAGCGTGCTGTGCGCGCCGGCGCCACCCCTGTTATGCCGCCCACCGACCAGCCTTACGGCGACCGCAACGCCGGCGTACGGGATGCTCTCGGCTTCACCTGGTTTCTCGCTACACACATTCGCGACATTACCTTCCCGCTTCCCATCCGGCGCCTGGATTTCTTTACCATTCGCACCCCGAACCTGGAGCGCGCGCGTCGCTTCTACGTGGATACGCTGCAGTTCCCGGTGCGCGATGAGAAGAAGGGCGAATACTTCCGCATGGAAATTGCCGGCGTGCCGGTGTGTGTGGACTACGACGCGGGTTTCGCCGGCCAGCAAGCTAACCAGATTGGCGTCACGGTTTCGCACCTGGGCGTCACCCGCAAGGGCCTGCGCGCTCGGGGCATTAAGTTCACCGAAGGCAAAAGCGCGGAGGAAACCTGGGTGGCTATCAAGGATCCCGACGGCCACGAAATTATCTTCATCCAGGAGAAGTGAGCTGCTCTTGTACACTCAAGCTCGATGGTTGCCCTCACCATCGTCGCCGCTGTCACCGCTCTCATCTGGGCGTACCTGCTGCTGGGGCGCGGCCGCTTCTGGCTGATAGGAAACGTCATCGTGCGGCCCGGCGCGCCCCAGGCTGCGCGCCGCGTTGCCGTCATAATTCCTGCGCGCAACGAGGCGGAGGTGATCGGGCGAACTGTGGCCGCGTTGCTCGCCCAGGCGCACGAGTCAGTGCAAGTCTTCCTGGTTGACGACGCCAGTGCGGACGCTACGGCCCAAGTTGCTCGCCAGGTAGCCACTTCGCTGGGCAAGGCATATTCGCTCACCATTCTGAAAAGTGGGCCGCTGCCGCCCGGCTGGTCGGGCAAACTCTGGGCCGTCAGCCAGGGGGTTGAGGCAGCAAGCAGCTTTGCTCCCGAATTCCTCCTCTTCAGCGATGCCGATATCGTCCATTCTCCGGCTACCATTCCGTCCCTTGTTGCCATTGCGGAACGCGGCTACGACCTCGTTTGTTTTATGGTCAAGCTGCACTGCCGCAGCCTGGCGGAAGAATTGCTCATACCCCCGTTCGTATTTTTCTTCTTCAAGCTCTATCCACCAGCCTGGACTCGCGACTCACGAAGACGAACGGCCGGTGCCGCCGGTGGCTGCCTCCTGATTCGTCCTGAAGCGCTGGCCCGCGCTGGCGGCATGGAGGCCATTCGTGGCGAAATCATTGACGACTGCGCCCTGGCGCGGGCGGTTAAGCGCAGTGGCGGAAAAGTATGGCTGGGCATGACGGAGGAGAGTGTCAGCATCCGAGCCTACGGTTCGTTCTCCGAAATCGGACGCATGATCTCGCGCACCGCCTTCAATCAGCTTCAGCACTCCACGCTGGTCCTGCTGGGCGCCATCGCCGGCCTTACCCTCACCTACCTGCTTCCGCCGGCGCTGTTGTTCTCTCGTCACATTGCGCCCATGGTTCTCGGCGCAGTGGCCTGGGCGATGATGATCGCCACGTTTCTGCCCCTGGTCCGCTTCTACCGCCTCAATCCGCTCTGGGCGCTTACTTTGCCTCTCGCGGCTCTGTTCTATATGGGCGCTACGGTTCACTCGGCTTTCAGATTCTGGTCAGGCCGCGGCGGCCAGTGGAAGGGAAGAGCCCAGGATCGCGCTGAGATCGTCTGAGATTGTTTTGATTTTGTCATCCTCAGCGCAGCGAAGGACCTGCTTTTTCAGCGCCTCGCCCGCGACCGCGTCATTCAAAGCCGCCTCAGCGTTGGGCGTTTGGCGTGAAGCGCCACAAAGGTCCCACGGTGTCGCCGCCAGTCATTTACGATACTCACGTGACCGCTTCCCGCCGCATCGGCCTGGCGCGCGCGCTTTCCAAGCTTGGCTATTGCTCTCGTTCGCAGGCCTGTGACCTCATTCGCGCCGGCCGGGTCACGCTGAACGGCGCTGTGCCCCGCGATCCCGAGACCCCAGTCAACCTGGAAAGCGACCGCATACTAAATGACGGCCATCCCGTGGCCGCCTCCGCTTCCGTTTACCTCATGCTCAATAAGCCGCGCGGCCTGGTCACCACTGCCTCTGACGAAAAAGGCCGCCGCACGGTGTACGACTGCTTGCCCACAGGCCTGCCCTGGCTCGCGCCGGTTGGCCGTCTGGATAAGGCCAGCGAAGGCCTGCTGCTCTTGACCAACGATTCCGAATGGGCGGCTCGCATTACTGCTCCCGAAAGCCATCTCGACAAGACCTACCACGTGCAAATCGGCGCCCTCCCCGAAGCTGCGCTCCTCCGCGCGATACAGAAGGGAGTGACCGTGGATGGCGAGCGACTGCGGGTGAAGCGTGGGGGCGTCGTGCGCCAGGGCCAGCGCAATACCTGGCTGGAAATAGTTTTGGACGAAGGTAAGAACCGCCACATCCGGCGCCTGCTGGCCGCGCTCGGAGTTGAGGTGCTGCGCCTGGTGCGCGTGGCCATTGGTCCGCTTGTCTTGGGCGATTTAGCAAAGGGCAGTTCCCGCCCGCTTTCCGCTGTCGAAAAACGCGCGCTGGACAACAATCTCGGCTTCTCGCAACGAAAACCTTCGCGACTGTCATCCTGAGCGAAGCAGGCTGATTCGCTCGCGAACCAGCCTGCGAAGCCGAAGGACCCCTGCGATTTTCGCCCTTGTATACCGCTTTAAGGAATTCTCTCCTCAGAACTCCCTGCGGCGTTGTGCCACGTTCAGCCCTGAAGGGGTGTTTCGACTCGGGCATGCGCCCTCGCTCAACATGACAGATTGAGAAGTAAAGGGTGGTGTGCCGCTTCGCTTATTCGTCCCAAACCTGGAACAATATGGAACACTACCCCCGGCCAGCCGATGTGGCTGCTAAACTCCCGTTGCCGCCGGCCCCCTCTTCTTCCTCAAATTCCATCTGCAGGGTTCGCGCCGTGGTCTCGATGGGCTCGAGCTCCGGAATCTCCGCCGCGGCCGAAGCTGTCAGCTCATTCAGCTTGCGCGCAGAAACCAGCACCCGTCCTTCCAGCGATCCAATGGCCTTGTTGTAGCACTCCACCGCCTTGTCCAGGCCCTTGCCCGCGTCATCGAAGTGCCGCGCCAGCAAACGCAGGCGCTCGTGGAGTTCCCGGCCCAGAGCGCTGATCTGCTGCGCACTGCGCGCGATTCGTTCCTGGCCCCAGCCATACGCCACCGCCTTCAGCAGCGCGATCAGCGTGGTCGGTGAGGCCGGAATCACCTTTTCATACACGCCCGATTCGATGAGCGACGGATCCTGCTCCAGCGCCGCGCTGAAAAAGGTTTCGCCCGGCAGAAACATGACCACGAACTCGGGCGTGTGCTCGAACTGCTCCCAATACTGTTTGGAGCCCAGCTTAACCATGTGGTCGCGGACTTGGCGTGCGTGATCGGCCAGCTTGGCCCGGCGCATATCTTCATCCTGCGCCTCCATGGCGTCCAGATAAGCCGCCAGCGGTGTTTTGGCATCCACCACCAGGTTCTTGCCACCAGGCAGCTTGACCACCAGGTCGGGACGCAACCGGCCCTCGGGCGTGGTTACGGTGGCCTGCTCCTCAAAGTCACAGTAGGGCAGCATGCCCGCGATCTCCACTACCCGCCTCAGCTGAATCTCGCCCCAGCGCCCGCGCACCGAGGGCGCGCGCAGCGCCTGCACCAGCTTGCCCGTCTGGTCGCGCAGGCTTTCCTGGGTTTCGCGCAGGGACTTCACCTGCTCACTCAGCTGCCCGTAGGCCGTTCCCCGTTCTTTCTCTACCTGGCGAATGTGCGCGTCAAACTTCTCCAGCGTGTCTTTGATAGGCGAAACCAGTTCCGCCACCGCCTGCTCGCGCTTTTCCAGGTCGCCCTGCGCCCCGGCCTGAAATTTCTGCAAGCTCTCCCGCGCCAGCTGCAGGAACGATTCGTTGTTCGACTTCAGCGCCTCGGCGGAAAGCGCCTTGAAGGCGTTGCCCAGTTCGTCCTTGGCCTGGCCCAGAAGGCGCAGTTTTTCCTCGGCGTTTTCGCGGGTGTGCTTCAGGTCCGATTCCAGCTGTGCCAGGCGCTGGCGCAGCTCGACATTGGCGGACGTTTGCGCCTTCAGTTCAGCCGCGGCCTGGGCGTATTGCTGCTCCACGTCGTGCAGCCGCTGGCGCAGCGCCGGCGCCTGCGCGCGCGCCAGCACCCAGGCCAGAACGCCGCCCAGAGCCGCGAAAACAATTGCCGTCAGTACCACGGAGCCCATACCATTCCTCCCGCGAGTATGGCAGGATTGTAGTATTTAATAAGGGGCGAAGAAAAGGGAAAAGTTCTGTCTGTATGTGACTAACTATGAAGCGCTTGCTCGTTTTCCTCTGTGGGATAGGGGTTTTCCTCAGCGGGGCTGCCAGCAACCTCGCCGCGGCTGCCAGCTTCGATCAGGCGGCGGAGCAGAGAATCTTTGAGCTGCTCAACCAGGCTCGCACTCAGCGGGGCCTGCCCGCGCTTGAAGCTAACGCCCAACTGCAGGAGGCAGCGCGCGCCCACTCGCAGCTCATGGCGTCACGCCAGAAACTCTCTCACCAGTTTCGCGGCGAACAACCGGTGCGTGACCGCCTGGCGGCCACAGGTCTGCATTTCGATGCCGACGGCGAAAACGTCGGCCTGCATCAGACTCCCGAGGGCGCGCATGAGGGCTTCATGCACTCGCCGCCGCACCGCGCCAACATTCTCAACCCCGGCTACAACGCC
>DATJFA010000205.1:0-3939 GCA_035496015.1 Terriglobales bacterium
CTCCTGCCGCGTGGGCTTTATGGAACGGCCGGAGCGGCTGGTGCTGGTGATCATTGGAGCCGTCTTCAACCGCATGGCGCCGGTGCTCTGGGTGCTGGCGGTGTTTTCCAACATTACAGTCATCCACCGTATTTATTACACCTGGCAGAAGACCAAGCCGACCGAATCGGCTCCCGCCGAAAACATTAGCGCAGCGTAGAAAAGCGCCGTTAGCATTTAGCACTTGGCATTTGGCCCGGGCACGGCTGTTGCGAACAAAAACAGCATTCAGCAATCAGCACTCAACCCTGAGACCTCCAACTCGGTAGGGTCGGTCACCTGAAGCCCATGCCTCCATTTTCCATTGACCGCGCTCGTTTGCTGCACGTAACATTCGGCGCCTGATGATTGGCCAGACGATCTCGCACTACCGCATCGTTGAGAAGCTGGGCGGCGGGGGGATGGGCGTCGTCTATAAGGCCGAAGACACCCGTCTGCGGCGCTTCGTCGCCTTGAAGTTCCTGCCGGAAGAGGTGTTCCGCGACCCGCAGTCACTGTCCCGGTTTCAGCGCGAAGCCCAGGCCGCCTCGGCCCTGAATCACCCCAACATTTGCACCATCTACGACATTGGGGAGCACGACGGCCGGGCTTTCATCGTGATGGAGTTCCTGGATGGGGTGACGCTAAGACACCTCATCTCCGGGCATGCGCTGGAGTACGAGCAATTGCTGTCCCTGGGCATCGAAATCGCCGACGCCCTGGACGCGGCGCATGGGGAAGGCATCGTGCACCGCGACATCAAGCCCGCCAACATCTTCATCACCAAGCGCGGGCACGCCAAAATCCTGGATTTTGGCTTGGCCAAAGTTTCGGAGGAGCCGAGGAGAGGCGGGGCCGGCGCAACCCTGGCGACGGTGGATGAGCAGCACCTCACCAGTCCGGGGACGGCCCTGGGCACGGTGGCCTACATGTCGCCCGAACAGGCCCGGGGCAAAGAACTGGATGCCCGCAGCGACCTGTTTTCCTTCGGTGCGGTGCTGTACGAGATGGCGACGGGGACACTGCCATTTCGCGGAGACACCTCGGCGGTGATTTTCAATGCCATCCTGGAGCGTGCCCCGATCTCTCCCATTCGGCTGAATCCGGATCTGCCTGCCGAGCTGGAACGGATTATCAATCGTGCCCTGGAGAAGGATCGCGGTTTGCGTTACCAGCACGCATCCGAGATGAGGGCTGAACTGCAGCGGTTGAAACGGGATTCTGGATCAGGAAAGAGGATTGCGGTGGAAGAACCGCCACACGAGGAAGCGCCGCTTTCTTCTCAGCATGCCAGCGGCGTGGCCGCAGCCGCCCTGCGTTCGTCTTCCGCCTCGCACCGGCCCGCCAGTTCCGCCGCCGCGCAATCAGCCTCCGCGCCGGTTGCGGTCGCACAGTCCCGAACTGGACAGCCGGATGCCGCTGGTAGCAGGAGGTACCGGTTGATCGCCGCCGCGCTGCTGCTGGCCGCGGGAGTTGCGGGCGCGTTGTACTGGCGCTCCCGCGCCAGCCATAAGCTGACGGCAAAGGATTCCATCCTGCTGGCGGACTTCGTCAATACGACGGGGGATCCGGTATTCGACGGAACGCTGAAGCAGGCACTGGCGGTGCAGCTCGAGCAATCCCCCTATCTGAACATCGTGCCTGACCAAACCGTCCGCAAGGCGCTGCGCTTCATGGGACGGGCCCCGGATGAACGGGTGACGGGAAGCGTGGCGCGGGAGATCTGCGAGCGGGAAAACATCAGCGCCATGCTGGGCGGCTCGATCGCCGCCTTGGGAAGCCAGTACGTGGTGGCCATTGACGCCATCAATTGCGCCACCGGCGACGCTCTGGCGCGGGAGCAGGTAACCGCCGACAGCAAGGAGACGGTGCTGCCGGCGGTGGGAAAAGCAGCCTCTAACCTGCGCGGCAAGCTGGGCGAGTCCCTGGCGTCGGTGCAGAAATTCAACACCCCCGTCACCGAGGCGACCACCACGTCCCTGGAAGCGTTAAAGGCATACGCCGCGGCTGACGAAATGCGCAACGGCGGAGGCGAGGCCGAATCCATTCCCCTGTTCCAGCACGCGATTGAGGTGGACCCGAACTTTGCTCTGGCGCACGCGCGGCTGGCCGCCGTGTACAACAACGTGGGAGAAGAATACAAATCGTTGGAAGAGGCCAGGAAGGCATTTGACCTGCGTGAACGCGTGAGCGACCACGAGCGCTTCTACATCGTTGACCACTATTACACCGCCACTGGCGAGATCGAAAAAGACAAAGAAAACCTGGAACTGGCCGCCAAGGCCTATCCCAACGATTCCACCGCGTTCGGCAACCTGGCTCTCGAATACAATCTGTTTTACGCGGACTTTGAAAAAGCGATCACGATGGCCAATGAATGCACGCGCCTGGAGCCGAATGCGCCATTTGGCTATCTGCATGCGGCGCTTGCCTACATGGCGCTGGGCCGGGTGGAGGAGGCGCGGTCCATTTTGAAAAGGGCGGTGGATGCCAAAGCAGACAACCTGTTTGTTCACCAGGACCTGTTTGATCTGGCCTTCCTGAGCGGCGATGAAGCGGGCATGCAACAGGAACTGAAATGGTCAGAGGGCAAGCCCAGCGAATACCTGCTGCTGAACGAAGCCACCAGTGCTGCCACGGCAAGGGGACAGTTGCAAAAAGCGGGCGAATTTATGCAGCGGTCGGTGCAGGTCACCGAGCGGCTGGGGTTCAAGGGTACCACCTCGGTCACACAGGCGGCCCTGGCGCTGACGCAGGCCGAGGTCGGGGCTGTGACGAAAGCGAAAGAGCTGTGCACATCGAGTGCTGGCTTGGCGAGTGGCCGGAGCAACCTGGAACTGGTGGCAGTAGCTTTGGCCATGAGCGGAGAAGTGGGTCGCGCTCAGGCGATAACCGCCGACCTGAACCGCCGCTTCCCCACGGATACCCTGCTGCACGCCGTGAGCATACCGATGGTGGAAGCTGTGGCCGCCATGAATCGCAAGGCGCCCAACGAGGCGGTCGAGCGCCTGCAGGCGGCGGCGCCCTATGAACTCGGCATTGCGCAAGGGCTTTTGCCGATTTATATCCGCGGACAGGCGTACCTTCAGGCGAGGCGCGGATCGGAGGCGGCCGCGGAATTTCAGAAGATTGTGGACCACCCCGGGGTCGCCCCTGTTTTTCCCGAACATGCGCTGGCCAAGCTGGGCCTGGGCCGGGCGTACCTGATTACCGGAGACGCGGCCAAGGCCAGAGCCGCCTATCAGGATTTCTTCGCCCTCTGGAAAGATGCCGATCCCGACATTCCTATCCTGAAAGAAGCCAAGGCGGAGTACGCGAAGTTGCAGTGAGCGGCCAGAGGAACGCGAAAATCTAGCCCATGAACCAGCGGCCACTCTCCGTGACTATCGTCGGCTGCATCTTCCTGGCCATCGGGATACTCGCGTCTGCTTCTCACGCGGCTGAGTTGAAGGGGACCGGTCACGTTCAGTATGACGTCCTGTGGGCTCTCCTTATCAATCTGGTGGCCATTGTTTGCGGAGTCTGCCTGCTCCGGCGCAGCAATTGGGCACGCTGGCTGGCCTTGGCCTGGCTTGCTTTTCACGTGATCCTGAGCCTCCACTCCCGGCAGGCATTGCTGATTCACAGCGCGCTGCTCGTGGGGTTCGCTTATCTGCTGTTTCGTCCGGCAGCCCGGGCGTATTTCCGCGCCGCCCGGTCCGAGGGAACATGATCGTCTACGCGTGCCCCGTACCCAGGCGAGGGCGTCCACGCCACAACCACGGGGGCTGCTCGCGAGCGGGAATTCTGCATCCAAGGATCGAGGTGAATATGAGACATCTACTGGGAATCGCACTGTTGGGCCTGGCGGTGGCCATAGGAACGGCGGCCTGGGGGCAGTCGGATACCTCCACCACAACTCCGAACACGGGCATTAAGCAC
>DATJFA010000206.1:0-6922 GCA_035496015.1 Terriglobales bacterium
CGGCAAGCAGCGGCTGGTGGCGGTAAATCTCGACATACCGGCGTTGCAGGCCAAGGGGCTTTCGCCCGTAGACATCATTGATGCGGTTAACGCCCAGAACCTAATTTTGCCTTCCGGAACGGTCAAGCTCGGGTCCACGGAATACAACGTGGAGATGAACAGCAGCCCGCAGACCATCGCAGAACTGAACAGCCTGCCCATCAAGACCGTAAGCGGGGCCACCATCTACCTGCGCGATGTGGCCTATGTGAGCGACGGCTTCTCGCCCCAAACCAACATCGTGCGCATGGATGGTCAGCGCGGAGTGCTGCTCAGCGTTTACAAGACCGGCGGCACCTCCACGCTCGATATTGTTTCGCGAGTCAAGGGCATGCTGCCCATCATCGCCGCCACCCTCCCCCGGCAATTGGTGATGACGCCGCTGTTTGACCAGTCCATTTTTGTGCGAGCCGCAGTGCAGGGGGTTATTCGCGAGGCGCTGATTGCAGCCTGTATGACCGCGCTGATGATCCTGCTGTTCCTGGGAAACTGGCGCAGCACGCTGATCATCGCGGTCTCGATCCCGCTTTCCATTCTGGTTTCCATCTGCATCCTGAGCGCGCTGGGCGAAAGCATCAACATCATGACCCTGGGCGGACTGGCGTTGGCGGTTGGCATCCTTGTGGACGACGCTACCGTGGAAATCGAAAATATCAACCGCAACCTGGCCCAGGGCAAGCAGACGGTGCGTGCCATTCTGGATGGCGCGCAGCAGATTGCGGTGCCTGCTTTCGTCTCCACGCTTTGCATCTGCATCGTGTTTGTGCCCATGTTCTTTCTGACCGGGGTGGCGAAATACCTGTTCGTGCCACTGGCTGAGGCCGTGGTCTTCGCCATGCTGGCCTCCTACCTGCTCTCGCGAACGCTGGTACCCACCATGGCCATGTATCTGCTACGTGGTCATCGCGGCGAGGAGTTCGCCACCGGCACAGACGTCTTCTCCCGCATTCAGCGCCGGTTCGCGCACGGCTTCGACCGCATGCGCGCCGGCTACCGCGGCTGGCTGCAGTTCACACTGGAACATTCGCGTGCTTTCGTCTTGGTGTTCGTGGGATTCTGCCTGCTTTCCGCGCCCCTGCTTCTTTTCGTGGGCCGCGATTTCTTTCCCAGCGTGGACGCCGGCCTCATCCGCCTGCACCTGCGCGGGCCGGTGGCGCAGCGTGTCGAGGAAACCGCCCGGGAATGCGACCAGGTGGACAACCTGATCCGGCAGGTGATTCCGCCGGAAGATCTGGCCAACGTGCTGGACAACGTCGGCCTCCCCTACAGCGCCATCAATATGTCGTACAGCAACTCCGGAACCATCGGTACCTCGGATGCCGAAATCCTGATTTCGCTGCGGCCGGAGCACCGCTTTCCCACCGTTCACTACATTGATGAATTGCGCGAGCGTCTGCCGCAAATCTTCCCTGGAACCCAGTTCTTTTTTCAGCCTGCCGACATTGTCAGCCAGATTCTGAATTTTGGCGTGCCCGCCCCCATTGATATCCAGTTGATCGGCCCTAATCGCAGCGCCAATTACGTGCTGGCGCAATCAATTGCCAACCGCATCCAGCACGTGCCCGGCGCGGTGGACGTTCACGTTCAGCAACTGCTTTCGCAGCCCACCGTGTTCCTGGATGTGAACCGCACTCGCGCGCAGTCGGTGGGACTTTCGCAGGCGGATGTGGCGCAGAGCCTGCTGCTCACGTTGAGTTCCAGCTTCCAGACCGCGCCTTCATTCTGGGTGAATCCCAGGACCGGGATCGAGTACAACGTGGCCGTGCAGGTGCCGCAGTACAAGGTGAATTCCATGCAGGCGCTGCAGAACATCCCGGTGCGCCCCGCCGGCGCTGCCCAGCCGCAAGTTTTGGGCAACCTGGTGAGAACCAGCCTGCAGGCGGAGCCGGTTGTCGTTTCCCACTACGATGCCCAGCCCATGGTGGATGTTTTTGCCTCAGTTGAGCAGCGCGACTTGGGCGGCGTTGCCGGCGACGTGCAGAAAATCCTGAACGATTATCGCCAGCACCTGCCACGTGGCACGCAGTTGGAAGTGCGTGGCCAGGTGGATACGATGACCACATCATTCGTCGGACTGGCGGCGGGTGTTCTGCTGGCGATCGTGCTCGTTTATCTGCTGATTGTCCTCAACTTCCAATCGTGGCTGGATCCTTTCATCATCATTACTGCCCTGCCCGGGGCGCTGGCCGGCATCCTTTGGATACTGCTGGTCACGCATACCACTCTGAGCGTGCCTTCACTCACTGGCACCATCATGTGCATGGGAGTGGCTACGGCCAACAGCATTCTTATGGTGTCGTTCGCGCGCGAGCGCATGCGCGAAGGATTGAACTCCACTGCCGCCGCTCTGGAAGCCGGCTATATCCGCATGCGGCCGGTGCTGATGACCGCCCTGGCCATGATTATCGGCATGTTGCCCATGGCGGTGGGCTTGGGTGAAGGCGGCGAGCAGAACGCGCCCCTGGGCCGCGCCGTAATTGGCGGTCTGATGGTGGCGACATTTGCTACCTTATTCTTTGTGCCCTGCGTCTTTTCCATCGTGCACCGGCACACCCGGCCAGGATCCCGGCTGAGCGCGGCGGGAGCGGCGGACCTGGTGCCCGAAGAACAATACTGAAGAACATGGACCACACCTTAAAAGACCTACAGCACGACGAAGCGGCAACCCACGAACACCGGGCGCGCCGCGCCGTGGGCGTGTTGGTAATCGGCGTCTTAGTCCTGCTGGTCGTTGCTCTGTTCAGCATTGCGCAGCGGCGAGCCGAGCGGCGCGTGCTGGCCAAACAAACGGAGCAGATGGCGGTTCCCTACGTCTCGGTGATTCATGCCACGCCCGAGAGCGGCGAATCCGAACTGGTGCTGCCGGCCACCATCGAGGCCTACGTGCAGTCGCCCATTTACGCCCGCACCAATGGATATCTGAAGGCCTGGTACAAAGACATTGGCAGCCGGGTAAAGAAGGGCGAACTGCTGGCGGAAATTGACACGCCGGAAGTTGACCAGCAACTGGCGCAGGCGCGCGCCGAACTGACCACAGCTAAAGCCAATGCTCAGCTTGCAGCCGTGACAGCGGAGAGATACCAGGGACTGCTTAACACCGATTCAGTTTCGAAACAGGAAGTGGACAACGCTCTTGGCGACAATGCGGCCAAGCAGGCCGCCGTGCAATCGGCGGAAGCAAACGTCAAGCGCCTGGCGGAGCTGGAATCCTTCAAACACGTTTATGCGCCTTTCTCTGGCGTGGTGACACGGCGCAACGTTGACATCGGTTACCTGATCAACGCCGGCGGCGGCTCCGGCGGCAACCGCGAGATGTTCGATTTGTCGCAAACCGATCCCCTGCGCGTGTATGTTTCCGTCCCCCAGTCAGACAGCGGATTAATGCGCCGGGGATTAAAAGCCTGCCTGCAGCTCACGGAATCTCCAGGACGCAGCTTCTGCGGCCAGGTGGTGCGCACTGCCGACGCCATTGACCCCAGCACGCGCACGTTGCTCACCGAGGTGGATGTGCCTAATGCCACTGGCGCGCTGATGCCGGGCGCGTATGCTGAGGTGCACTTCGCGGCAGAATCAGCCACCAGGCGACTCAACCTGCCCATCAATGCGCTGCTGTTCCGTCCGCAAGGCACGCTGGCCGCGGTGGTCGGACCGGACAACCGCATCCGGCTGCAGAGCCTGACCATTGGCCGCGACTTTGGCAGCAGCGTGGAAGTGCTCGCCGGGCTTACGCAGGAAGATGCGGTGGTGATCAATCCACCCGACTCCCTCGAGGCCGGTGAAAGCGTGATGGTGAAAAGTTCCAATGCGCAGCCGTCTCAAGCGCCTGCAGCACAGGACAAACAAGAGTGAAAGCCCGGCCCAACTCGCCAGGCATCAGGCATGTGGCTTTGGCAGGCGCTTGCGCAGCGCTGCTTTTTTCAATTGGCTGCACGGTGGGGCCGCGGTACTCACGCCCAACTGCGCCGGTTCCGCCGGCCTACAAGGAGGCGGGAGCCTGGAAGCAGGCGCAGCCCAGCGAGCAAGCCTTGGGCGGGAACTGGTGGACAATATTCAGTGACCCGCAGTTGAACGCGCTGGAACAGCAGGTGAATGTTTCCAACCAGAACCTGAAGGCGGCGGAGGCCCAGTTCCGCCAGGCGCGGGCCCAGCTGCGCTACTATCGCGCGGATTACTACCCCACCATCACCGGTGGAGCTTCTGCCACCCGAGCTCATACCTCGGAGAATCGGCAGCCGCACAGCACCACGCTCGCGGGCAGGACCTTCACGGACCTGATGCTGCCGGTCACTCTGTCCTATCAGGCCGATGTGTGGGGCCGAGTTCGAAAAACGGTGGAAGCCAGTCGCGAGCAGGCGCAGGCCAGCGCCGCTGACCTGGCCGCGGTCAATCTTGCCATGCACGCAGACCTGGCGCTCGATTATTTCCAGGCGCGCAGCCTGGATGCCGAAGAGCAACTGCTGAATTCCACCGTGGCTGACTATCAGCGCGCCCTGCAGCTCGCCCAAAACCGCTACCAGGGCGGGCTCGCCTCCGGCCTTGATGTCCAGCAGGCGCAGGCGCAACTGGATGCGACCCGGGCTCAGGCCATTGATGTGGGCGTTCTGCGGGCGCAATACGAGCACGCCGTGGCCACGCTGGTGGGAACTCCAGCACCATCATTTACCTTGCCGCCGTTACCCCTGAGTACGCCTCCACCGAGCATTCCTCTGGGCTTGCCTTCCGAGTTGTTGGAGCGGCGGCCGGACATTGCCGAAGCTGAGCGCCGCGTGGCAGCCGCCAATGCGCAGGTGGGAATTGCAACCAGCGCCTACTATCCTGTGCTCAATCTGGCCGCGTCGGCTGGTTTCGAAAGCGGAACTATCACAACTTTGGTCTCCGGCCCCAGCCTGTTCTGGTCTGCGGGGCCTGCCGCGGCGGCCACTCTGTTCGACATAGGTAGGAGGCGCGCTCTTTCCGACGAAGCGCGTGCGGCTTACGACCAGACGGTGGCAAACTACCGCGAGACCGTGCTCACCGGCTTTCAGCAGGTGGAGGATGAGCTGAACGCCATTTCCTTGCTGGAGCAGGAAGCGCAGGTGCAGGGCGAAGCGGTTGCCGCCGCGCAAAAGGCGCTCGCCACCGCTACTAACCGCTACAAAGGCGGAGTCACCAGCTACCTGGAAGTGATTACGGCGCAGAACGTGTCCCTGACCAACGAAGTCGCTGCGGTAAATATTCTGGGACGGCGCATGGCAGCCACGGTCCTGCTTATCCAGGCGCTGGGTGGAGGCTGGAACGCCTCCAATCTTCCCAACCTGGCCTCAACTCCTACGCCCCAACCCGTCACAGCTCCTTAGCTTTTCGAGCCTTTCCCTCCAGGTGCTCCCTGCACCGTGGTCTGCTGGCTGTAAGCCAGCTGCCAGCGCCCATCGCGGTTAATCCAGATACGAGTCACGTGGGTAGGCTTGCCGCCCGGCGCCTGATGCATGGAGGTCATCACCACCGTGTCGCCGAAGTCGAACATGCGAGCTGAAACCAGCGGCGCGGGCGCAGAACTGGTACCCGCCTTCTTCTGCTTGTCGAGAATTTCCATCCGATTCTTCTTGTCCAGCGGATGGTCATTGCCCGAGCTGACCAGCATGAACTCGTCAGCCACGTGCGGCGCCCAGTTCTCCGATTCGTGCTTGGTGACCGCCGTCTCCAGCGCCTGCCAGGAGGCAATCAAGCCCTTCTCCGCCTCGCTCTTGGGTTTATAGGGAATCGTCTTACAGGGATTCACGCAGTCCGTGCCATGTCTGGCGGCGGTGCCGAGATGGCCTTCGGGCGCCAGCGTAGCAGCGTGGGAGACCAGAAGGCGCCAGCCCGCCGGACGCTTCACCCACACCCGCAGTACGTGTGTCATCCCGCTGACCGCGGTGATCTCACCCACCTCGCCAAAGGTGATTTCCTTCACCTCGGCATCGGAGGGATTCGCGCTGGCCAGCGCCGTTAATTCAGCCAAGGCTGCCGACCTGCTCACGGTTTTGCCCTGCGTATTCGTCCACGTGAAGTCAGCATCGAGCAGCTTGCCGGCCGCCGCCTTATCGCTCTTGCCCAGTGCCTGCACGAACGCGTGGTCCGCATCCACAACCGCCTTAGTCTCCTCAGCAAAAGCCGGGCCGGGGAGAAAAGCCGCGATTCCCCACGCCACGCTCATAAGGACTGCAATTCTGACCAGCCGCTTCATCAACCGCCTCCTTGTATAAGGGCGCTATTGCCCGCCTTTCTCCAGCATGGACAGTGCCTTCTTGTAATAGACCCCATCGTAGTATTTGCTGCCTGCGGGAGGATGGCCTCCCCACTCGCCTTCCACTTCCGCCCGCAGCTTTAGCGTGTTCTTGAAGGCTGCGGGATCGAAGCGCGCATCCGGCTCATATCCGCCTGGACCGGTCATATCGGCGTAGGTTTCGGCCGCAACTTCCGGGTCCAGGTGCGAACCGTTGGTCAGCAGGTTGATCACCTGCTGCTTGTTGGCCTTGTTCAGCAGCCAGCGCTGCGCCTCGATGTAAGCTGCCAGATAACGCTCCAGCACATCGGCATGCTCCCTCGCCCACTGGCGGCGTACAAAAGCGCCGAAGCCCTGGTAGGGTCCGATGAACTGCAACGTGGAACCCAGGCTCACGAAGCCTCCGCGCTTGGCCACAATCGAAGTCGGCGGCCCCAGCATGGTGCCCGCATATTGCTTGTTCTCGCGCATCGCCTTCAGGCGCAGGGGCGTGGCGCCCAGCGCCTTCAGGGTGCAGTCGCGGCCCGCTTCCAGACCGCTTAGCTTCAGGATTTTTTTCAGTTGCAGCGCGTAGGCCGTATTCACCGCATCCACCAGAAGGATGCGGCCGCGCAGGTCGGTCACCGATTTGACGTCCTG
>DATJFA010000207.1:0-5481 GCA_035496015.1 Terriglobales bacterium
CGAAATTTCTTTGTCGTCCACCTTATCGGCTATGTTTTTCAGGTTGGAGAAGGGGCCTATCTTGGGCAGCATGCCGATCAGGCTCTGCAGGGAGCCCATCTTTTTCACCTGCAGCAACTGGTCGCGGAAGTCGCCCAGGGAGAAGCCGTCGCCGGCCAGCGCCTTTTGTGCCAGCTGCTCGGCCTTCTTTTTGTCCACCGTGGCTTCCGCTTTTTCGATCAGCGACAGGATGTCGCCCATGCCGAGAATGCGCGAGACGATGCGATCAGGATGGAAGGGCTCGAGCGCGTCGTACTTTTCGCCGATGCCGATGAACTTGATGGGCGCGCCGGTCACGTGCCGGATGGAAAGCGCAGCGCCGCCGCGGGCGTCACCATCCATCTTGGTCAGAACTACGCCGGTAAGCGAAAGCTTCTTGTGGAATTCGTCGGCCGACTTGACTGCGTCCTGCCCGGTCATGGCATCGGCCACGAACAGGATTTCCTGGGGAGTGAGCAGCGACTTGAGCGACTGCATCTCCTCCATCAATTGCTCGTCAATGTGTAGCCGGCCGGCGGTGTCCACCACCAGCACGTCGCAGCCGCTGTTCACCGCCTCGCGGCGCGCCTCCTTGGCCAGGCGCTCCACCGTGGCCGTGTTCGCCTCCCCAACGTCGCCTTCATAAATGTTGGCTCCTACCGCCTTAGCCACCACTTTCAACTGCTCGCGGGCGGCGGGTCGGTAAACGTCTACGCTGACCAGCATGGGCCGGTGCCCACCCTTTTGCAGCCAGTGGGCCAGCTTGCCCGAGGTGGTGGTTTTACCGGAACCCTGCAGGCCGGCCATGAGCACTACCGTGGGCGGCTGGGAGGCAAATTTCAGCCGCGCTGTGTCGTGGCCGAGCAGATTCACCAGTTCGTCGCGGACAATTTTGATGACCTGCTCCCCGGGCGAGAGCGCGGTCATCACCTCCTGGCCAACCGCCTTCTCGCGGATGCGGTCAATCAGGTCCTTGACTACCTTGAAGTTGACGTCGGCTTCCAGCAGCGCCAGGCGCAGTTCGCGCAGGGCCTCGCCGATGTTCTCCTCGCTCAGCTTGCCCTGGCCGCGCAGGTTCTTGAAGGTGCGCTGCAGTTTTTCGGTTAAGTTCTCAAACATATAGGCGAATAGATCCTGAAAGTAAGATGCGCGGCGGCAGACGCGCCAGTCGGGTCAGGGATATTTTACCAGCCGCCCAATCCTTGTTCCGGCAACTGACCCCGCCCTGCAGCCAAACTGACCTCGCCCTGCAGCCAAATATTGTTCCTGTCATCTTGAGCGAGGGCGCATGCCCGAGTCGAAAGACCCCTGCGCTTTCCGAGCTGCCCTGCTGCGTACAGGATTTTCCAGCAAAGGATCCAGGGAGAACTCCCTGGGACGGTTGTTGCAGGGTGAACCAACGCAGGGGTCCTTCGACTGCGCAGTGCGATTCGCAAGCGAATCGTACTGCTCCGCTCAGGATGACAGGATGGAAATTTTTCTTCGGAAACAGAAGGTTTAACTGAGCTAGCCGTTATTTCGTTCCTGTCATCTTGAGCGAGGTCGCATGCCCGAGTCGAAAGACCCCCTGCGCTTTCCGAACCGCCCTGCTGCGTACAGGAGTTTCCAGCAAAGGATCCAGGGAGAACTCCCTGGGACGGTTGTTGCAGGGTGAACCAACGCAGGGGTCCTCCGGCTCCACCGAGCCATCCGCTAGCGGATGGCTCCGCTGCCCTCAGCATGACCGAATTGAAATTTTTCTTCGGAGCAGAAAATTTAACCGATCCAGCCGCCATCCGGAGGAATGACGACCTGCTGTGCCAGTCCTGATGCCTGCGCCTGAGCTGCTAATTCCTGCCGCGTGAGCAGGCAGTGATTGATGGCCTCCATGTGCACAGCGACCACCTTGGCCTTGGGGACGGCACGGCAAACCGCGATAACGTCGGGGGCGGTCATGGTGATGGGGTCGCCTTCCAGGAAGCGGGCAGCGCCGGCATTGACCACGATGGCCGTGGGGCGGAATTGCGCAATGGCCTGCTGCACCTCGGCGCACCAGATGGTGTCGCCGGCAATGTAAAGCGGGTCTTCGCCCGGCCCACGCAGCACAAAGCCGGAAACGGGCGCCATTTTCTTGCCGATTTCGCCCGTGCCATGCTGCCCGGCTGTACGCGTCACCTCCAGCGCATTCCATATCAAACCCGTTTGCAGCGGCTGAACGTGCGTAAATCCTTGGGCCCGCAGCTTCTGGGCATCTTCCGGCTGGCACAGGAGGGGAACCTCTTTCGGCAGCTCGCGCGCGGCGGCATCGTCCCAATGGTCGCGATGGGTATGTGTCACCAGCACGGCGTCCAGATCCTGCGCAATGTCCTGGGTCGTAGCCGGCATCGGCACCAGCGGGTTCGGCCGCGGATTCGGGGAGTTTTCGATCGCAGCCATGGCGCCGGGCGGGCTGAGCATGGGATCTATGAGCAGCTTACGGCCGGCAAACTCCACAATCAGCGTGGCGTGACGCAGCAGGCGAAGGCGCATGGGGAATGATGATTGTAGAGTTTCGATTCTCGATTGAAAAGCAAAAGCGGCCACCCTGCTTGGCTTAAAGAGAGCCTTCTTATTCCTCGGCGGCCTCTTTCACGATCGTGGTAGCGGCTTGGCTGGCGCCTTCCTTGTCCATGAAGATCAGGGCGGTCCAGGGAATGCCTTTCTCAACGGGCCCACCCTTGAGCGATTGAAGGTCAACTACTTTAGGAATGCGACGAACCTCTACGACGGCAAACACCCCGGTACGCCCATTCGCACCCACGCGATCACCCTTCTTAGGGATGCGACCTTGCTGGGCGCCTGGTTTTTTGGTGTGTTCTGCCCAGTGTCTCTCCAAGTCTTTCATGTTCTTCGATTTCATGACCACAGCATGGCACATTTGGCGCGCCGGTTCTAGAGGAGATCAGATTCACGCTGCACCACGACACATTTATCCGATTCATGCGCTGCCAAACTCCTCCTTCGCGGCGACCACGGTATTACAGTGAATAGCCACCGTATCCTCCACCCGCCAGGCGTAGCCGCCGGCGAACGTGACCATCACGGGAATGTTGCGGGCGTGGGCCACCCGGAACACAAGTTGGTCGCGTTTCTTTAAGCCGTCAATAGTCAGCTTTAACCCGCCCAGTTGGTCTTCGGCGTAGGGGTCGGCGCCGGCCACATAACAAATCAGGTCAGGATCGAACTGGCGCAGTCCTGAGCTGAGGGCGTTGTCCAGCCAGGCGAGATATTCGTCGTCGCCGATGCCGTCGGGGAGGTTGACGTCTATGGACGAGGGCGGCTTCAGCGCCGGGTAGTTGTGCTCCTGGTGCAGGGAAATAGTGAACACGCTACCCTCGGGGGCTTCAGGATGCGGAATCTCCTCCGGCGGCAGGCCAAACATCGCGGCCGACCAGGAGGGCAGCGGCTGCGCCGCGGCATGCGCCCGGCCGAAAATGGCGGCCGTGCCGTTGCCCTGGTGGACGTCGCAATCCACTGTCATGGCGCGGGCTATCTTGCCCGTTTTCTGCAGGCGGCGAATGGCCACGGCCACGTCGTGAATCATGCAAAACCCCTCGCCGTGATCGGGAAAGGCATGATGGAAACCGCCGCCTATGTTGATGGCGCACTTCTCAGACACAGCGTGCTCCGCGGCCAATATGGAACCGCCCGCCGCCAGCCAGAACGCCCGCGCCAGTTCGGGCGAGTAGGGCACCTCCAGCGTGAGTTCCTCGCGCGCCGAAAGCGTGCCCGTCTTCAGCTTGTGCACGTACTCGGGCGTGTGCACCAGCAGGATATCTTCATCGCCAGCGGGCTTGGGAATCAGGAAGTCGGAAGCCTCCGCTACATGGTGGGCCAGCAAACGCTCCCTTATCAGCCGGTACTTCTCTGCCGGGAACACGTGGTCGCCAATGGGGAGGTAGTACCCGTCGCTGTAAACCAGCTTAAAGGGCAGCATGGGTTTGAGTCTTCGACGACCTTTTTGGCGTCATGCGCTCGTTCACGCACTGGTTGGCGTCATGCAGAGGGCCTTCAGGCCCGATGCATCTCGCGCGCCGCACCACCAACGCGTGCGTCTCGACCCGAGCTGCTGTCCAGCAGCTCCGTCCAGCGTTGAATGTGAGTTGCATTCCGCGCTACACATAATATGCAAATTTCGCGCGGTGTGCGGCACTGCTCTGCTTCTACTCTGGCCAGCAGAGGCAGTTTCCGAAAGCGGCAGGCCTGCATCCGAACTTTCGGCGAAGTTTCGGGAGAGAGTCATGGGCCTGTTCGAGAGATTGCGCGCAGCAGAGCATCAGGGCAGGGATGCTGCCCGGGAGGGGTTCACCCGAGCCCGTACCAGCCTGGAGGAGGCGCAAAGCCGGTTGCGCCGCAAAATGCGCATTCACCCCCGCAGCACCAAACCGCGAATCCCTGTGTTTGTGGCGCTGGAGGAGAAAAACGACTCCCTCGCATCGCCCCCGGCAATCGTCACCATCAACGGCCAGGACGTTCCTCCGGGAGAGCCGGAAGTGGCTGAAGAAGAAGCGGCTTAGGAGTTATTTCTTCCGGACAGGAGCGGGCGGCACCGGGCGATGAATGGGCACAATCGCTCCCTTGGAGGGGTCGGCAGCGGCGGTAGCACGGGTCAGCACTTCCTGCTGGATGTAAGTAACGAATTCCTGGATTTGCCGCTGCATTTCCTCCATCCGCTCCCGCATCTGCAGGATGATGGCAATGCCAGAGATGTTCACCCCCAAGTCGCGGGCCAGGGAGAGGATGAACTCCAGCCGCTGCAAGTCTTCGTCGGTGTAGAGCCGGGTGTTGCCCTCGGTGCGCGAGGGCTTGAGGAGACCCTCACGTTCATATAAGCGGAGGGTTTGCGGGTGGATGCCGTACATCTCGGCCACCGCCGAAATCATGTACGCCCCGCGACCTTTGCGCTTGCTGGCCATTGCACACATTTAACCACAAAGCCTTCACCACAAAGGACACGAAGTACCACGAAGGAGTTGTAATTTAGCAATTTGTAATAATTTGTAATTGGCAATTTGAGCACTCAGCACATCAGCATTATGTGGCTGAATGCTGAATACAAAATTGCAAATTACCCATTTACAAATCCCTTCGTGTCCTTTGTGGTGGAAATTAGGTTTCGGCCGCGGGGGCCAGCAGCCCGGAGTGGCGCAGGATTTCCTTAATTCCATAAGCCACCAGGCCGGCGCCGACCAGCAGCAGGGCGAATACCAGCGAGCTCATACCCAGGATCTGCTCACCTTCACTGTGGACCAACGCAAAACCGAGCAGCAGCACGGGGAAAACTCCCACCATGGCGGCCCCAAACATGCCGCCGGGCACGCGGAACGGCCGCTGCAGTTTGGGTTCGCGGATGCGGAGAACCAGCAAAGCGACAAACTCCAGCGCCAGGCTGAGGCCATAGATGACGATGTCAATGGTGACCAGGCGCTCGAACCCCAGCCCCAG
>DATJFA010000208.1:0-16773 GCA_035496015.1 Terriglobales bacterium
GCGCCGAGGATGGGAAGTCTGTCGGGCGTGCCCGGACGCAAGCCAGCCCACGCCTCCAGCATGCGGGCCTGGCCCAGGTCCGGCGCCAGGTTAGCGGCGGCCTGGTGCAGGCCCTGGATGGTGTTGGCGTCAGTGCGCTTGTCGAATCCAGCTTCCTCCAGCGTGGCGCCAATCAGGATGCGGCCATCGCTGCGCGGAACCAGGTAGGCGCCCGGTCCGCGCACCACGTGACGCAGAAAATCGCGCCGGGGCGCAATGAGCGAGAGCATCTGCCCTTTCACCGGACGGGTGGGGAAGGTTGGTGCGCCCGCGATCTGTCCCGCCCAGGCGCCGGCGCAATTGATCACCACCGCCGCAGCAAAATGCGTTTTCTGAGTCTTCACGCCGCTCGCCCGTCCGTGGGTCACCTGGATTTCCACCACGGGCGCGCCCGAGGCGATTTCGATTTCCCGGTGCTTGGCCGCCTTCAGCGCGGCTGCCGTCAGCGCGCGCGGGTCCACGCTGCCTTCCGGCCAAAATTCGGCGCGCTTCGCTGAATTGGCGAGGCAGGGCTCAAGCTTGGCGAGTTGCACCGGCGTCAGCCTTTGAAAGTTTGGGCACAGCGACTCCCCATCGCCATCGAGGACGATGGCCCCCTCCTGGCGCAGGTCCACGCGCTGGCCCGATTCGTCCTCCAGTTCGTGAACAAACTCGGGGTAAAGCTGGAAACTGGCCATGGCCAGCGAACGCAGTTTTTCCGGGGTATGAGGATCGCACTGGGCGAGCATGCCGGCGGCCGCGTGCGATGCTTCTCGGCCCGGCTCATTCCGTTCCACAATCAGTACGGCGGCGCCATGCTTTCGCAGGCTGAGCGCCAGCGACAGGCCAATGATGCCGCCGCCGATAATGGCTGCGTCCCAGGTTTTCACGTGAACATTGTAGAACGGCGTGAGATGGAAGGAGGAAATCAGGAGTAGAAACGCAACGCAAGTGGCGCCCTGGAGCGAACAAGATTCACTGATCACCGCCGCGGCTTGCGGCAAGAATCTATTGCGGCGCTCAATCCCTCCATCTGCAGCAGCTTTGTGGGTTGTCACCGTGAGCTCGGATGCGGGACACCAATCCTCCGAGCGAAGGACCCGCTTTTAGCGTGCAGAAAAGCGGGTGCTGGGCTGCGCTCAGCATGACAATAGCGGGAGACTTGGCGCGGAAATTGCCCGTCCGACAGTCAAAACCTGAAATTTGAGACTCTACTGTGCCGCTTCCGCCACTGGTTTGGCCTGGGCGGCGGACGGTTCGCTGCGGCTTGCGCCCACCAGCCGTGAGAACACCGCCAAGCGCTCCGGGGCCGGCCCGACGTAGTAGGTGGGGTAGCAGGTCAGCAAGGTGAGCTGAGTATCGGGCGTCGGCTTGGTCACCCAGACGTCATCGGGCTGGAGTATCTTCCTGCCCGTCACCTGGTAGCGGAATTGCCGTCCGGCCCGCTGCACCAGGATGTAGTCGCCTGGCTTGAGCTCATGAATGTGGCGGAAAAAAGTGTCGCGGTGGGCCGAGATGACCGAGTTTCCCGGCTGGCCGGGCTCGGGAGTTTCGGGGAGGTGACCCGGGCCCATCAGCAGGTCCCGGCGGTTTACGCCCTCGACCACGACTGCATCCAGCTTGATAGCGGGAATACTCAGCCGCGTGAGGGTGGTGACCAGGCCCGCGGGTTGCGCGGGCAGCTGCACATTCTGCTGCTGCCATTGCTGAGCCAGGCGGCGCTGGGCCGCGTACATGGTGGCATATTGGGAAGCTACATAGATCAGCAGCGCCACTCCCGCCACGATCAGAAATGATGGCCAATAGCGCTTCAGCCAGTCCGGAACTTCTCTCATAATTGCTGACATGCTCCGATGGCCAGATGGACCATAAGATGCGCGAATCCAGGGTAGCGCAATCAAAGAAGGTAGTTAGTAGCTGGCGTGGTAGCTGGCTAGCTAGTCGGTATCACCTCTTCCGCCTACCTCGTCCGCATAGCAGAGGTGATTCCGCCGGCCAGCACGCCAAAACCAATCACAGCCAGCAGGGGAAGCGAACTGCTGGAGCCAGGCAGAGGCGGATCGTCATCACTCTCCGCGTTCCTGTGATCCTGTGCGGGAGCTGCAGGTTTGGAGGCAGAGGGTGTGCTGCTGCTTTGCTGGACGGAGGCATCAGGCAGAGCGACTCTGACGGCCTGAGAAGCAGGCGCCTGGCTGCTCTGCGGTTGCGCCCACAACAATGCCACCAACAGGCAGATAACCCCGACTAAGACGAAGTGCCAGTAGCGTTTCATCGTTCTATGGCCCCGTTACTTTCCGCACCAATGCTGAGCACCTGACTACCAAATTGCGGATGTACACTTCCGAGGCGCGATTTCACCTCAGAATGCAGCTGTGTCGTCCAAGAGCCCTAATCAGAGCTCCTTGCGAGTACCAGCCGGGTCAGCGCCGATAATCTAGGGTTACTTAAGGGCAATTCAGGGGCCAAATTGAGGCTTGCTGGGCGCCTTTGGTTTGACACAGCATCTTTTCTGCTGAACAATGCTGCTATCCCCAAAATCAGGGCAGAAGAGGCACCCATGTCCATCACTCCAGCTCCTTCTCCGGAAATTCCGGATGAGGAGCGGCAGCGACAACATCAGGAGCAGGAGCAGCAACAGCAGCAGCAATACGAGCAGCAGCAGTACCAGGAGCAGCAGGATCAGCAGGATCAGCAGCAGGCTCCCTATCAGCCGCCGCAGCAGTACTACCAGCAACCGCCTGCCCAAGCGCAGTACGTCTCTCCGGAAGTACAGAGGGCACAGCGCCAGAACACCATCTGGAAGTGGGTAGTTTTGGTTTTCGCCGTTCTCTATGTGGCAGGGTCAATTTATTTCATCGTTGACTTGCGCGGGCGGTTGGACCGGGTGGAGCACTCCTCGGAATCCCTGCACGGGGACGTGCACGAGCTGAACCGGAAACTGGGTGACGCCCAGGCGGATACGGACACGCTGGCCTCGCAGCTCGGCATCACCAAGAAGGAACTGGCCCGGCGCACCGCCGACCTGCAGCGCCAGCAGCGCGCCGCCGAGCAGCGCCTGGCCGAGCAGCAGAAGCAGCAGATCAGCGCCGTAAGCGGGGAAGTGGCTGGCGTGAAGACGGAAGTGGGCGGCGTGAAAACCGATGTCGCCTCCACCCGCAGCGACCTGGAAGCCACCAAGGCCAAGCTGGAGCGCGCCATCGGCGACCTGGGCGTGCAGAGCGGCCTGATCGCCCGCACTCGCGGCGACCTGGAAACACTCAAGCACTCAGGTGATCGCAACTACTTCGAGTTTTCCTTGACCAAGAACAAGCAGTTCGTCCCGGTCTCAACCGTAAGCCTGCAGCTTAAAAAGGCCGACGCTAAGCATGGTCGTTTCACGATGAACGTGCGCTCCGATGACCGTGTGATCGAGAAGAAGAACCGCAACGTGGATGAGCCCATCCAGTTCTACACCGGCCGCCAGCACTATCTCTACGAAATCGTGGTGTGGACGGTGGAGAAAAACAAGATCAGCGGCTACCTGAGCACACCCAAAGGGGCGCCGCAACCGGTAACCGCGAATTAGCAGCTTCTAACCGGGGCCGGCATCTCTGCCGGCCCCTTTTATTTTCCCATTGACACTCTTTTCGGGAGGGTTAACATGCGCCCTCATTGTGGAGGTGTGCATGTCGCTGAAAGGGAAACATGCGCTTATCACCGGCAGTTCGCGAGGCATCGGGCGCGGGATCGCACTAAAACTGGCGGAACACGGCGTCAAGACCGCCATTCACTATTACACTCAGTCAGACGCGGCGAACGAGACCCTGGCGAAAGTCCGGGCTTGCGGCGGGGACGGGTTCGTGGTCCAGGCGGACGTGACTCGGCCAGACGAGATCCGTCAGCTCTTCCGCCGCATTGAGCGGGAGTTTGGAAAGCTCGACATCCTGGTGAGCAACGCGCGGCCGGAGCTCAGCGCGTTCTATCAACCCCCGATGGACCTCACCCTGGATCAGTTACGCGCGGCGCTTGACTCTCAAGCGCAGGCCTTCTTACTCGAGGCGCAGTTGGTGAGCCGGATCATGCCGGACGGTGGGCGAATCATTGCAATCAGTTATTCGCCAAGCGGCCTTACGGGAAGTTGGCAGCCTTGGGTGGGAATGGGTGCGGCTAAAGCGGCGCTGGATTCGCTGGCCCGCTACTTTGCGGTAGCCTTGGCCAAGCGGAGGATCACCGTGAATGTAATCAGTCCGGGCGCCACCGAAGATAGTGTCGTGGGCCGACTCCCAACCGAAGTGTTCAACGCCATCAAGAGGTGGCACGAAAGCGGGTGGACACCCATGGGCCGCGTAGGAACTCCCGCGGACGTCGGCAATGCCGTAGTGTTGTTCTGCATGGACGAAGCCGGCTTCATTACTGGACAAACCGTGCACGTGGATGGTGGGGGCTCCATTATGGATCCTGTGTTCCCGCTCGAAATCCAGCGGGGGATAGGCGATTAGCGGATACTCAGGGGCCGCCAATCGAATCCAAGCTGCTGGCTCTTTCACTCCTTCCAGGCGGGGCGCGCTCGGGTTGCTGTCTCTGGGCACGCCCTGTCTCCACTCTGATATTGACACTCCCGCCTGCGTCCCGCAGATTCCAGATAGCTCACGGGGAGAAACAGCATGTATCCAGGCGGACGCGTATTGATCGAAATCCTGCTGCGCACAGCCACCATATATCTGTTCGTGCTGCTGGGCGTGCGCTTGAGCGGCAAGCGCGAAGTTGGCCAGATGACGCCATTCGACCTCACCTTGCTGCTGCTGCTCAGCAACGCGGTGCAGAACGCCATGACCGGCCCCGACAACTCGCTGGCGGGAGGGGTGGTGGCGGCGGGAACACTGCTTGCCATGAACTACGGCGTGGCGGAAGCTTCGGGCCTGAACCGGCGTTTCCGCAAGCTGGTGCAGGGCCAACCCACATTGCTGGTGCACAACGGCAGCATCATGGAGAGCCACATGGCGCGAGAGCATGTCACCGTGGATGAGCTGCAGCGTGCCCTGCGCGAGCACGGCATCGGCAGTGTCAAAGATGTGGCCCTGGCGGTGCTGGAAGTGGATGGCTCCATCAGCGTTCTGAAATACGACGACATCGATCCCAAGGCCCAGCCGCATCCCCGCCTGCGCTTCCTGCAAAAGCATCAGTGACGGGCCAAACGAGCAGCCGACCAGCGCGGCCAAGGGATTTTGCCGGGGCGACAGCACGCATTCTTCCTGATTGTCATCCTGAGCGCAGCGAAGGACCTGCTTTTACGGCGGAAGGAGCTTGGGCGCTAATGGCAGAAAATGACTTCTTTTTGTCATTGCTGCCATCCGCCCAGATCACTAGCATCATGCTATGCGGAAGTCGAAAACGTTCGTTCCCGCCAGCCAGTTTCCCAAGACAATCGTCTTCCTGGCTGCTCCCGGGTCGCAAATCCTGGACATCGCCGGGCCATTTCAAATCTTCGTCCGAGCCGGCGAACTTTTCGTCCGCGAGCACCCTGGTCAGAAACCGCCATATAAGGTGCTTCTGGCGAGTACTACCCGTCGCAAGCCTGTTCTCACGAACTGTGGGCTGGTCCTGACCGGAACCGACACCTACCGCAGCCTGCGCTTTCCCGTAGATACCCTGCTGGTAGCCGGGGGCAGCGGCCTGGAAAAGGCTGGCCGCGATGAAGAGCTGCTCGCCTGGCTGCGCAGCGCCGCGCAACGCGTGCGCCGCATTGGCTCCATCTGCACCGGCGCATTTCTGCTGGCCTCCGCCGGGCTCCTCGACGGCAAGCGCGTCACCACGCATTGGAAGTGGGCAGCGGAACTGGCCAGCAAGTGCAAGCGGGCCAAGGTGGACCCCGATCCCATCTACATTCGCGACGGAAACACCTACACCAGCGCCGGCATTACCGCTGGCATGGACCTCGCCCTGGCCCTGGTGGAGGAGGACCTGGGCTCGCCGCTGGCACTGAAGGTGGCGCGGGAAATGGTGCTGTACCTGCGCCGGCCCGGGGGCCAGTCGCAGTTCAGCGCTGCCATGTCGCTGCAGGCCTCCGACCGCAGGCAGATTGAAGAGCTGCGTTCCTGGGCCTTCGATCACCTGGATGAAGACTTGACCGTCGAAAAACTTGCTGCCCAAGCCGGCATGAGCCCGCGACATTTTGCCCGCGTGTTCGTCCAAGAGACAGCCATCACTCCGGCACGCTTTATCGAGCGCCTGCGCGTGGAGGCCGCCCGGCGGCGACTGGAGGAATCGCGCGACAAGCTGGAGAAGATTGCCACCGACTGCGGCTTCGGCTCACTTTCCAGCCTGCGCCGCTCGTTTCTGCGGGTGCTGCATGTGCCACCCGCCGACTATCGGAGTCGCTTCACGGGCCTGCGGCCTAATTGATCAGGAGTTCGAGAAGGAGCCAGTTAAATGATGAAGAGAAGGGAATTGTTCGCGGCGTTTGTCCTGGTCCTCGTGACCGCAATCCTTAGCGTTAGCCTGGTCAGCCTCACCGGCTGCTCGCACGACAAAAAAGCCATGGCTGCGGCTCAATCGGAGCAACCAGCAGCTCTTGCCAACCCGCTGAAGCCGCCCGCCCAGGGCAGCATTCCGGTGGCATTTCTGCTTTCCGATGGCGCCGTGATGATTGACTTCAGCGGCCCCTGGGAGGTGTTCCAGGATGTTAACGTTCCCGGCCGCGCCGATGCTGCCTTCAGCCTGTACACGGTAGCCGCTACCAAGAACCCTATTCGTGCCAGCGGCGGCATGAAGATTGTGCCCGACTATACCTTCGCCAACGCTCCCGCGCCAAAAATCCTGGTGATTCCGGCGCAGAGCGCCCCCAGCGCTGCCACCAAAGACTGGATCCGTAAAGTGGCCAAGAACGCCGACGTCGTCATGTCTGTCTGCACCGGCGCCTTTGTGCTGGCCGATACCGGCTTGCTGTCGGGCAAGCCTGCTACCACCCATCACAGCGCTTACGTCCGCCTGGCCAGCCAGTTTCCGGACATCCAGGTAAAACGCGGAGCCCGTTTCACCGAAAGCGGCAATATCGCCACCGCCGGCGGGTTGAGCTCCGGCATTGACCTCGCGCTGCGAGTGGTAGAGCGCTACTTCGGGGGCGAGGCGGCACGCCAGACCGCCTTCGACATGGAATACCAGGGCCAAGGCTGGATGAATCCGAATTCAAACGCCAACTACGCCCAGGCATTCAGCCAGGATGAAAACGACCTGCACTGCCCGGTGTGCCGCATGGCGGTGGATGCCAAGAGCGCGCCCAAGTCTGCGTATAAAGGCAAGAACTATTATTTTTGCTCCCAGGCACATAAGCAGGAATTCGATGCCGCTCCCGCCAAATTCGTAGAGACAGGTGGCGGCAAGTGAGATGGTTCCAAGCCTGCAGCGGGATTAATGGAGACGTAACAAAGTTACGTCTCTACTCGGCAACTCGGTAGAGACGTTGCTTGCAACGTCTCACCATCCCAGCCCAACGGCCGCTGGTCTCAGCAGGGCTGCTAGTCGGCGGCTGCCGCGCGGGCGCCGATCTCAGCTAGCAGCTCTTCCGCCGTCAGGACTCTCCCGAAGAGCAGATCAATGTTTACCAGCGTGGCCCGGTGCATGGCCTCGTCGAAGGTGGCATTGGCGTCGCTGGGAAACACCACTTTGTAATCGCGCATGAACGCCGAGCGGGCGGTGGACTCGCAGCAGGCGTTGGTGGCGGTGCCGGTGATAATGACCGTATCCACCCGGTGATAACGCAGAATGGCGTCCAGGTCGGTTTCAAAGAAGGCGTCGAACTTGTGTTTGACAATTCGGTGCTCGAGCGGGCCTTCGCGAGGCTGAATCATTTCGGGATACATCTCAAAGCTGGGCTCCCCATGCCACAGCACATGCTCTTTGGCAATTGCCGGGAACTTGCGCAGCATAAGACCGCCGTAGGGCGGCCGATGGTCCGATTGCGTCCACACAATCGGCATCTGCAGTTCCCGGGCGCGGCCGATCAGCCGCTCCAGGCGCGGAATCATCTCCCGCGCTCCCGGCGTCTCAAAGGGCGCGCCTTCGGCCACGAACGCGTTCTGCATGTCAATAACAATCAGCGCGCAGTGCCGGGGATCAATGGTGAAGAAGTCTTTTCCGGTGAGACTGGGATTGGCCATACGACCTCGAGATTCCCCACGACGGCAGAACTAGACGCCTGCTATTCGTGCCTGGTGTAGCCGCAGTAGGAACCAAGAGGAGGAATTGAATACTGGGGCAGCCGCCCTGTCAAGCGAGGACGCCGGGATGGCTGAATTGGGTCAAAGAGGGCAGCCCCGAAAGTAATCAGGATCGCGACTCCTGGCCGCGCTACAATCGCGCCACATGGAAATCAAGCGCCTTATCACGCAGTTTACTTATGCCATCGCGCCCAAGCCCGAAGGCGGTTTCATCGCTCATGCCAGCGATCCCAACCTGCCGGCGTTGGAAGCGCCCACGCGTGAAGAACTGCAGCAGAAGATTCAGGCAACCATCATGGCTGGCCTGTCGGAGCGTTTTCCCGCCTTGAAGCTGCCGCTGCAAGGCCAGGAAAGCAAATTCAGCTTTCATATCGAGAGCAAGCCCGGAGGCGGCTTCGCCCTCCATTCCGCCGACCCCGGTACCCAGCCGGTGGAGGGCACGCAGGAACAGATCGAAAGTCACTTCGCGGAGAAGATCATTGGCCTGGCGGAAAAGTTTTCGCCCGAACTTAAGCAGGCGCTTGAAAGTCAGGGCGTCAACGGCGACGTCAAGGTTTTTGTGGATCGAAAAACCTTTACCGTCAAGGGAGGCTCGCGCTCCTTGAGCCTGAGCCTGGGAGGGGATCTCCTGCCCACCAGCCCGCTCCCAAGCGGCGGACCCATCGCCAGCAATGCCACACCAGGCGAACTGAGCAATCGAGACGCCGCCAGCATGGGAGGTACCATCAGCGACGCCCCCATCACTCCCGAGCGCAGTGACACCTGGACCGTCTTCCTTTTCCTTTTGACAGTGGCGGTCCTCGGCGCGCTCATCTACTTCTTCTTCTACCATCGCTGAGTCAGTTCGACCTTGCCCTGCTCGCTGGCGGCATAATTCCGTTCATGCGCAAGTACTCCACCATCTGTCCGTAGTGATTGAAGGCATGAGCCACGGCGAACGTGGCCAGGGAGATTCGCGGCGACTTGCTCTGCCCCGGCGGCTGCAGCATGTTTTCCGGAGTCACGGTAGCCGCGGCCTTGTGTCCCAGCGCGAAAGAATCTTTCAGGAACGTCAGGATTTCGGCTTTGGTCTTAAGATTTTCCGGTCCATTCCCGCCCTTGAAGTCCTTGGGGAAGTTATCGCCGGTCAGCGGCCACCATATGGCAAAGTTGGAGGCGGCAATGTGCTTGACCTGCTGGGCAAAGGTGCGCACGCCCTTATAGTCATCTCCGGGAATGTTCAGGCTCTCCGGAGAGAAGTTGAATTTTTCTTCCGGCATGGCTTCCGCGGCTTCCGTGACTTCCTTTTCCACCGCGCTGATCTGGCGGTCCAGGGTAGAAGCCAGGGTGGTCTGCGAGGGCTGCGCCTGGGGTGCGGGTGCGGCGGCAGCGCCATTATCAGCGCCGAGTGCCAGAGCAGAGGCCGCGAGGATGAGCGCTGCCGACAAAAATACGAGGTGTGTCTGTTTCATTCGAGTAGCTCTCCTTGGTGCTTGACTTTGTGCCCGCTATGGATCGGTTCGCAAAAATTTCCTGAATAGGAAACTCCCAGCAGACGCCTATTCCCAGTCGCGGGCAAAACAACCCTTAGACGCTGTGTTCTTCTCGAAGTTTGAGTAAAATCCAGAAAACTACTGGGCGATCGCTGTGGGCGGTTGTGAGCGATGGCTGAATCGAGGTGTTATGTTGGGCCCTCTTCAACGAGCGGCGCATATATACTGCTGCCGATGAAATCTGCGCATGCCTTTGCCCTTACATTCTTGCTCGCCGTGCCGCTCGCCGCCCATACGTCAGCCAGCAAGAGCCCTTCCACGCCCGCCTCCGTTCAGCAGATGGTTCTTCCCAGCCACGACAGCATGCTCCTCGGCGTGTTTTATCTCGCCGCTGGAGCAGAGCCGCATCCCACAGTCGTTCTCCTCCACGGGTTTCCCGGCTTTGAGCAGAATCTTGATCTGGCGCAGATGCTTCGAGCCCAGGGGTGGAATGTGCTTGCCATGCATTACCGAGGTTCCTGGGGAGTGAAGGGCGAGTTCTCCTTCGAACACGCCGCCGAAGATGCCGACACGGAAGTCCGCTACGTTCTGGACCCGGCGAACGCGCAGAAATACCGTATTGACACGCGCCGCGTCATCGTCATCGGCCACAGTATGGGTGGATACATGGCGGCATCAGCCACAGCGCACAACCCGCAAGTGGCGGCCGCTGTGCTCATCTCGGCCTGGAATATCGGCGCCGACTATGAATCACGCCGCCACCTGGGCGCGGACCCTCCCACAATCGAGAATGAGGCAAAGGATCTCGAGCGTGACAACAATCTAATGCCCCTCTCGGGAACCAGTGGGGAAGCGCTGGCCCGCGAAATCCATGATCATGCCCAGGAACTGAACCTCAATAATCTCGCGGCCGCCATTGCCCCGCGTCCAGTCTTCGTAATCACAGCCAATGAAGGTCTCGCCCCCTCCGATCACGCTTTGGCCGAGGCCCTGCGCAAAGCTGGCGATGTTCATGTTAGCGAACGTCACTGGGATACGGACCACAGTTACTCTGGCGAGCGCGCGGAGTTGTCGAGCGCCATATTGCAATGGGCCCAGGAGAACCTGCCGCACTAAAAGCTATCCCCTGAGGGGTGCGCCGCACGAGAACTGTCGTGCCCGGAACTGCCGGAACAGGATACGGCTCGGCAGTTCTGGCTCAAAACCACCTATTATCTCGGTCATCCTGAGCTGACGAGAGGCCGCTCGTGCGGTGAGCGCAACGAAGGACGTGCCCTACTTTCCCGCCTCGCTGCCGCTGCTGATCACCAGCGGCCGCTGGTCATAGGGCTCCACCGTCACGCTCAGCGATTTGCGCTTATTGAAGGCGTCCTCATTTACCGGAAAGCTGACGATGATTGTGCCTTTCTGTTCGCCGGCGGGGGCGATCTTCATCTCCGGCGTCAGGGCGGGCAAAGCTTTTTGTTTCAGCTGCGGGTAAGCCTGGTAGTAGCGGTCAAAATCAATGGCGCTGGCGGCGTGGTCGGTGAACTTGCCTTTGTCCGTCTCCACTTCCGCTCCCATTTCGTGAATCCATAACGGCTTCTGCCCGATGTTGCGCACGGTGACGTTGATCGCCACCAGCACGCTGTTATGGTCGGCCAGCTCCACCGAAGCGACGTCGCCCAGGCTGCCGGCGGAAACCGGCTTGTAGCGCGCGACGTACATTACGATGGCCAGCACAATGGCGACGCCGGCGATGGCAATGGCCACGATCTGCGCCGGCGGCAGAGTCCATTTGGCTTTGTCGAATTCTTCGCCTAGCGTCGGAATGTCGTACGGCTGCGGCGCGGCCGGCGGACGCGGCTTGGGAACTGCACCCGCCGGCCCGGAGGGTCGCGGAGGAGGAGCGGCGGTTGCCGCGCCCCCCCGTGGAGGCGCTGCGGCACCAGGTTGGCTGGGAGAGGGAACTGGCGGCTGAGGGCCTGGCTTCTGGTCGTCCATAGCTACTCCTGAGATGCCGAATTATGACACCGTGTTCAGGCCCGCTTCATCGCCCGGGCAAATTTCTCCACCGGCAGGGTGTTGAGCACATCCGCCGATGTGAGCCATGCCCGCCGCGCCTGCAGCACCCCATAGCGGATCTTTTCCATGTGCGAGGTGTGGTGGGCGTCAGTGTTGATTACTACTTTCACTCCGCGCTCTTTCGCCATGCGCAAGTGGCGGTCGTTAAGGTCGAGACGGTCGGGATAGGCATTCAGTTCCATGGCCACTTTGTTCTGCGCCGCCGTGTTGAGCACCTTCTCCATGTCGAAAAGGTAGGCGTCGCGCCGCAGCAGGATGCGCCCAGTGGGGTGTCCGACGATGGAAACGTAGGGATTGTTGACCGCGCGCAGCAGGCGCTCCGTCATCTTGGGCGCATCCTGGTTGAAGGCGGAGTGGACGCTGGCGATGACCAGATCCATCTCCTTCAGCACGGAGTCGGAGAGGTCCAGGTCGCCGTCGGCCAGAATATCTACCTCGATGCCGGCAAAAATCCTGATCCCCTTGATCTGCTCATCAGCCTTGCGGATTTTTTCGATGTGCTTCAGAGCGCGCTCGTCATCCAGTCCGTTGGCGAAGGCCAGGTTCTTGGAGTGGTCGGTGATGGCCATGTACTCGTAGCCACGGGCGCGGGCGGCTTCCGCCATCTCCTCGATGGTGCATTTTCCATCGGTTTCCACCGTGTGCATGTGCACATCGCCCTGCAGATCATCCACCGCGACAAGCTGGGGCAGGCGATGTTCGGCGGCAGCCTCGATCTCCCCGCAGTTTTCGCGCAGCTCGGGAGGAACATAGTCCAGCTTAAGCCTGGAGTAGATTTCCTCTTCCGTCTTGCCGGCCACGCGCTTGCCTTGCGCTGAGCCTCCGTCAGCTCCGGCATTGCCGGCATCGGGCGGGAGTTCATCGAGCCCGTATTCGCTCAGGGTATAGCCCATTTTCAGCGCCCGCTGGCGCAAGGCCACGTTGTGCGATTTGGAGCCGGTAAAGTACTGCATGGCGGCGCCGAAGGACTCCGGCGGCAGCAGGCGCACGTCCACTTGCATGCCGCTGCGCAGGCGGAAGCTCACCTTGTTTTCGCCCTGCCCAATCACGTCGCGAATGCCGGGAAAACGCACGATGTTCTTGATCACCGCCTCGCGCTGCTCCGCATTGATGCAGCATTGGCCAGTCACCAGGATGTCCAGGTCGCCTACCGTTTCCCGTCCGCGGCGCAGCGAGCCCGCGGGGGTAATTTTCTCCACGCCCGGCAGTCCCGCGAGATGCGCCGCCAACTTCGCGGCGATTTTGTCCGCCTCATCCAGGCAATACCGCCCGGCTATGCGGCGGTAGTCCTCAATTGCCTTCAGGATCTTCTGTTCCTGCTTTTCGCCCATGCGGGGCAGTTCGTGCAGCTTGCCTTCGCGAGCCAGCTTCTCCACCCCGGCCAGGTCGGAAACCTTGTAGGCACTCCAGATGAGGGCTATGGTCTTGGGCCCCAAGCCCTGGATTTTCAGCAGCTCCAGCATGGAAGGGTGATATTTCTCGAGCAGCTGGGTGTGCAGGGAGAGCTTGCCCTGCTTGCAGATTTCCTGCAGTTTCTCCGCCATGCTCTTGCCGATGCCGGGCACCTGCAGCAGCCTTTTGGGCTCACAGACTAGCTGCTCAACACTCTGGGGCAGACCCTCAATGGCTTCCGCGGCATTGCGGTAGGAGCGGATACGGAAGGAATCATCGCCGTTGATTTCCATCAAATCGGCGGTTTCGTACAGGATTCCGGCTATGGCCTTGTTATCCATGTAGCGTTTTGCAACCTGGGCCAAGCAGAATTGTAGCCCTCGTGCAGGGTGCAAACGGGGCCGAAAAAACAAAACCCAGCCCTGGGCTGGGTTTTATTTGAGCTAACCAAGACTTCAGATTTTGATGACGTCGCCGGCCTGAGGTCCCTTCTGACCCTGCACAATTTCAAACTCGACTAGGTCACCCTCCTGCAGGCTTTTGTAGCCTTCGGAATTGATGGCGCTGTAGTGAACGAAGACGTCCGGTCCGTCGTCGCGACCGATGAACCCGAAGCCTTTGGCGTTATTGAACCATTTAACTGTTCCTTTGATACGAGACACTTACCTCTTCCTCCGAACTAGGCATCTGCGCGCCCAAGCACGCCACCCTAAGGCAGGGCCACCGCGCCCCGAGTTCGAAGTAGGAGGGTCATCGTACTGCCCATCTGCTGTACTGGAACGTGGAACGTGATCCTGTTTAAGGCTATTTCCCATTTTGGGACTTTGGCCCTGCATTGTCAACTTAGTACATAGAAACCACTACTTACGACGGGAAGGGACATGTGCCGCCTGCAACCACAGCACGCCAGCGATGGTTTTGCCGTCCTCAATGCGCCCGCTCTTCACCATCTTCACCGCAGCCGAGAGGGGAAACAGCCGCTTGCTGATGACTTCGTCGTCTTCCGGCTGGGCTTGCCCGGGCACCAGCCCGGTAGCCAGATAAATGGCCATGGTTTCGTCGAGGAACCCGGGACTGGAGTAGAAGAAGAGGGCCCGCTTCCAGCGCCGGGCACTGTAGCCGGTCTCCTCCAGGAGTTCGCGCTTAGCGGCGGCGAGAGGAGCCTCGCCATGGTCAATCCGCCCCGCCGGCAGTTCCCACAAGCATTGGCGAGCCGCGTAGCGATATTGCCGAGCCAGGAGCACCCGGAGCGGGCGCCGCGAGTCGTCCACGGCCAGGATAACCACAGAGCCGGGATGCCGGACCATGTCACGCCGGACCACGATCCCGCCCGGTTCCCGCACCCGGTCAGAGGTGACGAAAAACACCGGGCCACGGAAGACTACTTTGGAACGCAGCACCCGCGCCTTGTTTTTTCGAGACTTAGGAGCCATGGCCATCACTATACAAGGAGAAAACGCGAGGCACTCGTGGGGGAACAGGTGGGTAGCGCCGAGGCGCCGAAGGCATACTCGGGCAATCAAAAAGGGCCGCTACAGCGACCCTTTTTCTGAATTTCAGCAACTTGCCAGCCGATTACAGGGTGGATTCGATTTCGAATCCCCAAGCTTCCAGCAACGGCTCCGGAATGTACTTGGAGTTCTTGTTGCGGCGCGCCCACTCCCGCAGGCGGGTGGAGCGCAAATACTGATCGGGCTGGAGCTTATACTCCTTCACCACCTGCTCAAACTCGGTGATGGTGGGGGTAATAGGCCCAATCGGCTCGGGCTTCCCCCAGTTCGGATTTCCGCGTCGCTTAGCCATAATAAGTCCTGCCTCTTACGTAAGATGGTTTGTTTACTACACTTGGATTCGCCGGGCCGGTTGAAGGATTCAACCTAAACAAACTAGACTTTTTTGTTGCCCGAGGCTTTGGGCCCGTACAGAGGACTGTTTAGCCTGTGAACGAAACTCAGTATAGTAGTCTCAATTGCCTCATAAGTCAATGGAAAAATTGGGGTTTTTCGCCTTGGCCAGGCCCACTTTTCTTGACAAAAGCCGAACCCTCGGCGATTTCACCAGCTTAGAAAGATAATCGGCTGGCCTGGATTGGATCACGCCACACTTATGTTGCCGAGGACCGAAGCTTTTGATGACGCTGGTTAATGGCTTTGGGTGGGAAGCTCAGGATTTGCCACGGGAACCGCTGCCGACTGGAACCTTTTCGGCCTCGGTAGAAGTAGCCGGCTCGGCGCCGGCAAACCACTTCACGAACTGTTTTACCTGGTCGCGGTATTCGTTGGTCATCTCCACGAACTTGATGCCCATGCCCCGGCCGGCGTGAGAGCTGCAAACCAGGCCCTCACCGCGCAAATTGGCTAGTTTCATGAGCAATTCCAGGCTGACCTTAGTACCCACCTTCAGAGGTTGGGCAAGCTGCAGGTAACAGCCTCCCTGGCTGATGTCGGTCACCTGAGCACACAAGGGCAGCTGCGAGCCCTGCACTCGCACCAAAGCGCTGATGAAGCAGTTGAAGCGAGCATACTTGCGGCGCTCGCCCGTCAAAGGCGCTTTGTAACTGTCGGAGCCGGCCGGGGCCAGGTTGACGTCCCAAAGGGAAGCGCCGGCACTCGCACCCTTTAGCCCGGCGTGGCTTTCGTAGGGGCTGCCTTCCTCACCCACCCAGACGACGCGGAATAGGGAGTTGCGGCCGTTATATTTCAGGCCGACCACATCGCCGGGCCGGAGTGGCATGCAGACACCTTTGACGTGGGCGCCCTGATCGCTCAGATTTTCCGTGCAGACGACTTCCAGAAAGGGGTGGCCCTGAGCGTCCGTGCCCCATAGCTCCACGCGTAGCCCAACTTCCGTGCGCGGCTGCCGACGACGCCCCAAGACGAGAATCCTCCCCTGCAATCGCTTAAAGAAATGTTAGCCAGCTGCTTGGGAGGCACCAAGTTACGTTGGTGACTGACCGGGGACTCGCGTCAGATGGTGTGGGCAGCGCCCTGGCCCCGAGGAGGGTAGCCTCCCAGGATTTTCATGAAAAAGCCGTGCACGCGATGGAAGAATGGCGTGCCGGCGAGGAACATGAGCGGGCAGTAACCCTCTATCAGGCGTATGCCGCTCTGGCGGCAGAAGTCAGCCGCCTCCGGGCTTACCGCGCCCCGCCCCCCACCGCGATGCATCCACACCCGGCGCACACCCGCTCCCGCGCAGTCGCGCACCACGCGATCAGTGTCCCGGGGTGCGGTCATGATCAGGACGCCATCAACCGGCGGAGTTATCTCCTGCAGATGGGCGAAACAGCGCCGGTTTTCCAGTTCACTCGCGGCCGGATTTACCGGAACCATGTCATAGCCGCGCTGAGACATCTCGCGAAAGACTACGTGACTAAAATCCTTCGGATTGCGCGACAGCCCAACAAGAGCGATGCGCCGCTGCGCCAGGAAATCACGAACATCATCAAGGGTGGTGGGCATGAGAGTGGACTCCTGCGGAAAGCTTGAGTAAGGAAATTCCACGCCTCGATGCCAACCTCGGCAGTGATGGAGGTCACATGGCGAAGTGCATCACAGGAAATATCCACGTCCTGGTGCCTTCCGGCGGGCACCCAAGCTGTAAGTAGTGTGAAGGCCATTTACCACCAACTA
>DATJFA010000209.1:0-18417 GCA_035496015.1 Terriglobales bacterium
GGGCGGCTCGGTGGGCGCGCTGGAGCGCCAGTTGCTTCCGCACTTCAGTGGTCCCATCGGCGCCTACTGCCTGGTGGGCATGGGAACCCTGTTTGCCGGCTTCATTCGCGCCCCCATGACTTCGGTATTCATGGTGCTGGAGGTGAGCGGCGACTACACCATCATCCTGCCTGTAATCATCTCCAATGCCATCGCCTATGTAATTTCGCGCGCGGCCCAACCCGTTCCTATTTTCCACATGCTCTCCCGCCAGTCAGGCCTGGACCTGCCCTCCATGGAAGAGCAGCGCGAGCAGCCGCTGCTGCATGTCGAAGACGCCATGCGCGCGCCGCGAACTCCGCTGCTGACCGGGGAGGAGCCGGTGAAGATGGCACTGCGTGAACTGGAGCAATCCACTGAGCCGCTTCTCCTGTTCCGCTCGCCGGATGGCCTGTGGCGCGGCGTCACCCGCAAGAAGCTGGGGGAACTGGCTGACCAGGGCGACGCCGAATTGCCTCTGAAGCACGCAGTTGGGCACAACAGCCTGGCCCCGCTGCTCCATCCCGACCATTCTCTGGATACCGCCTTGCGCCACATTTATGACTGGCCGCTCTTGCCCGTGGTGCACCGCGCCGACCCCACTCAGCTGCAGGGAGTTATATCTTTGCCCGACATTTTGAGCGCCTACCGCCGCGCCGCCGGGGTGCCGGGCAGCTAGTTCTCCTCGGTACTCCGCACAGGCAAGTTGCGGCACTATAATCATCCACATTTATGCCCCTGGCTCCGGGCACCAAACTCGGGCCCTACGAAGTCATCGCCCCCCTAGGTGCGGGCGGAATGGGCGAGGTGTACCGTGGCCGCGACCTGAAGTTGAATCGCGAGATTGCCATCAAAGTGCTCCCCGATCTGGTCGCCCGCGATCCGGACCGGCTGGCGCGTTTTCGCCGCGAAGCCCAACTGCTCGCCGCACTCAACCATCCCAACATCGCGCACGTGCACGGCTTGGAAGATTCCGGCGGCGTTCCCGCGCTCATCATGGAACTGGTGGAGGGCCCCACGCTGGCGGAAAAAATCAGCGAAGCGGCTGCCGCTCCTCGGGGCCCCGGAATGCCGCTGGACCAGGCGTTGCCCATCGCCAGGCAGCTTGCGGAAGCGCTGGAGGCGGCGCATGGGAGCGGCATCGTGCACCGCGATCTCAAACCGGAGAACATTAAGCTCACTTCCAGCGGCACCGTTAAAGTCCTGGATTTTGGGCTGGCTAAGACGGTAGGGGACAGAAGTAAAGGCCCGGATGCCCTGCAGGCGCCTACTGTCACCATCGAAGGGGTGGTAGTTGGCACCGTGGCCTACATGAGTCCTGAGCAGGCGCGCGGCCTGCCGGTGGACAAGCGCACCGATCTCTGGGCCTTTGGCTGCGTGCTTTATGAAATGCTCGCCGGAGGAAAGCCATTTCCCGGTCAGACACAGTCGGACGTCATGGCAAGCGTCCTGCAGCGTTCTCCGGAGTGGGACGCCCTGCCCGCCGGCTTGCCTGGCCCGGTGCTCCGGCTGCTGCACCGGTGCCTGGAAAAAGACCCGAAGCTTCGGCTCCGCGATATGGGAGACGCCCAGCTCGAGCTCGAGGATGCCGACAAAGCTCCCGTCCCGGGATTGGAGCCGAAGTCTCCTCGCCCGTACTCCTGGGGGGCGTGGCTAGCTGCCGGCCTGCTGCTGCTCATGGCGGCGGCCGCAGGCTGGCTCATTTTGTTCCGGCGCCCGCCGCAGAACCCGCTGGCCAACGCACACTTCACTCGCCTCACGGATTGGGAGGGAGTTGAGCGCGACGCCGCCATCTCGCCCGACGGCAAGTTTGTGGCCTTTGTCTCTGATCGCGATGGCCCCTTCGACATCTGGCTGGCGGAACTGGGCTCGGGTGAGTTCGTCAACCTTACCCATGGCAAGGAGCCGAACCTGGATTTCGTGCTGCCCGTGGTCGGCTTCGCTAAAGGGGGCTCGGAACTGTGGATCCATGACGCCGTTCCCGGAACTCCCTTGCGCCTGATTCCTCTGATGGGCGGAGAGCCGCGGACGTTTCTGGCCAACAGTCCGGCCAAGATGCCCCCGGTCAATGCCGCCTGGTCTGTGGATGGCAGCCGGTTGGTCTATCACACCTCTGATCCGGGCGATCCCATGTACGTGGCTGACCACACCGGCGGAAACCCTCGCCAAATTTTTATCAACACCGATCCCGGCATGCACAACCACTGGCCGGTGTGGTCACCCGACAGCCGCTGGATCTACTTCGCCCGTGGTAATCCGGTCGCCGCCACCTTCGATTTGTGGCGTATTTCGCCGTCGGGCGGAAAACCCGAGCGTCTCACTCATCACGCTTCCTGGGTGGCTCGTCCTGCGCCTATCGGGCGAAACGCCGTTCTTTATGTGGCTCGCGATGAAGACGGCTCAGGACCCTGGCTCTGGGCGTTGAACCCGGACGACAAGAGCACGCGGCGGGTAAGCTTCGGTCTGGAGCAGTACACTTCGGTGGCGGCCAGCGCCGATGGCCGCCGCCTGGTGGCCACGGTCGCCAATCCTTCCGCCAATCTCTGGAGCGTTCCCATTCTGGATCATCCCGCCGGCGAGAGCGAAGTCACACCTTTTAAGGTGCCAACCGTTCGCGCCCTGGCCCCGCGCTTCTCCGGATCGTCGCTCTTCTATTTGTCGTCGCATGGCACGGGTGACGGCTTATGGCGATACGACCAGCAGAAGGCAATCGAGATTTGGAAAGGCGCGGACGGTCCGCTGTTCGGGGCGGCCGCCATTTCTCCCGATGCTAGCCAGGTAGCAATTGGGTTACGCACCGAAGGCAAGCTGCGCCTGTACCTGATCACCTCCGACGGCGCCAACCTGCGTCGCATCGCCGATGAGATTGAAATCCAGGGAGCCGCTTCCTGGTCGCCCGACGGCCAATGGATTATCACTGGCGGCCGTGATGCCCGCGGGCTTGGGCTTTTCAAAATACCTGTCGCCGGTGGACCGCCAACTCGCATTGTCGCCGGGCAGGCCTTCAATCCCGTTTGCTCTCCCGATGGCGCCCTCATCGTCTACACCGGCGCCAACGTCGGGGCCGACGCGCCATTGTTGGCGGTGCGACCGGATGGGAGCGCAGTTGCCCTTCCACGTATCAGGGTTCTTCGTGATGGGGTGCGCGCCCGCTTTCTCCCCGGTGGAAAGGCTTTGGTATACATGCAGGGCAGGTCAGCCGCGCAGGATTTCTGGTTGCTCGACCTGCCCTCGAAAAAGATCCGCCCCCTGACCCACCTGCAGAATCCTTCCGCTATGCTAACTTTTGACATCGCGCCCGACGGCAAACACATCGTGTTCGACCGCCTGCGGGAAAACTCGGACCTCGTGCTCATTGATTTGGAGAAATGATGGCTGCCTCCGGGTTCCGCGGCGGTCACTTTCCCGCGCGAACCGCAATCCCCATCACTTCATAGCGCGCTCCAAACAGTAGCTTGGGAACACTCACAAAAGCCCGGGCAGGATAGTCTCCCTGGAAATAGTTCTTGTACACGCCATTGAAGGCATCGTAATTCGTCAGGTCGGTGCAGAACACCTGTAGGGAAACAATGTCATCCATCTTCATGCCTGCCTGCTCCACCACCTGTTTCACCTCGTCCAGCACCAGGCGGGCCTCTTCCGCCGCGCTCACCGAGCCTTTGGTGTCCGGGCCAACTCCCGTGGTGCCTGCTATGTAAAGCGTGTTTCCCACCAGAACCCCGCTGCTGAAGGGCAAATGCTTCTCTTGTGCGACTTTCGACTTCAAATGCTGGCGGGGAGTCTGCTGAGCCAGCGACAGCACCGAAACCAGTAACAGCGGCAGCAAATAGCGAATCTTCACGCCGATCCTCCAGTACCCAGATTTGGAGCGCAAATTCTACTACGAGCCTCGCCCACATATCCGCACGACCCTGCCGAGGCAAGACTCAGGTCAACGCCAATGGACAGCTCCCCGGAACCTCCCACCACGGTGATAGGATACCGGCCAATGACTCTACAAAATTTAACGATTGCATTTATTGGTTTGGGACGCATAGGCAGCGGAATCGCTAAGAACGTTCAGGCGTCCGGTTGCCAGTTGGTGGTCTATAACCGTACGCCGCAAAAGACTCAGCCGTTCGTGGCCGCGGGAGCAAAAGCCGCGTCTATGCCGCGAGAAGCTGCCGCCTCTGCCGATATTGTCATAACGTGTTTGATGGATGATCAATCTGTCATCGACGTACTGTCTGGACCTGATGGAATCCTTGCCGGCATGCGTCGCGGCGCCATTCACATTGGCACAAGCACGATATCGCCCCATGCCACCACTCGAATTGCCGCGCTGCACCATCAGCACGGAAGCCACTACGTTGCCGCTCCCGTGCTTGGCCGGCCAGATGCAGCCGCTGCGGGCCGCCTCTCAACGTTTGTCGCCGGCAACCGTGAGATCGTCGAGCGCGCCCGCCCTGTGCTCGAGACCTATACGCAAAAGATTTTTGGCCTGGGCGAGGACCACAGCAGGGCCGCAAGTATGAAACTGGCCGCAAATTTCTTTGTCGTGAGCTTTCTCGAGCTCATGGGGCAGGCATTCACGTTTGCCGATAAACGGGGCGTGCTGGAGCCCATGACTGATTTGTTGAAGGCCTTTTTGGGACCGATGGGAGAGTACGTCGATCGAATTTCAAACCGCCGTTACGATACGCCTGGCTTTACTCTTGATGCCGGGCTCAAGGATGTCCGCTTGATTTTGGAAGCGGCTGGCGAGGTCCAGGTTCCACTTCCATTTGCCAGCCTGATCCGGGACAAGTGCCTGGCGGCGCAGGCCCGCGGATTTGGCCAGCAGGATTGGTGTGTGTTCACGGAAATTTCCAGGCTTGAGGCTGGGCAGGCGCCCCGTTGAACAACCGCCCGGGGGAATGGCGCGCCGTTACCGCCTTCCAACTCACTCACCTCCTCATATAGAATGTGAGTACCTCAGCTACCCCAGGCTCGAGCCACTCATCTATGTCGGAACGCACGTTTACCCTGGACGAAGCCCAAGAATTACTACCGGTCCTCGAAGGCCTGCTACGCCGCGCCATCGGCGGCAAAAAGCAGATCGAGGAAATTGACAAGGAACTCAAGGAGGTCGCCCACCGCGTGTTCCTCACGGGGGGTATGCTGCTGCCTCTGGTTCGCCTGGCCCGCCGCAAGGCGGAGCGTGAGAAATCGGCACAGCAGGTGAAGGACGCGGTCAGCGAAATCAACGCCACCGGCGTGCAGGTAAAAGACCTCGATATCGGCCTGCTTGACTTCCCCTGCGTGGTGGATGCCCACACCGTGTTGCTGTGCTGGAAGCTGGGCGAAAAGGGAATTACCCACTGGCACGGCATGGAGGAGGGCTTCGCCGGCCGCAAGCCCATTGATGAGCGCATTCCCCGCGCCAGGCCCAAGCGTCAGCTTTAGCGGCCTTACTCGCGCAATTCCAGCGCTTTGCCGCGTTCTTAGCCAAGCAGAGAAGCCTGGCCGCTTTTTGCCTGGTTACCTTGGGTGGCTCTGTGGCTCAGTGGCTAACCGAGTGGTGCCCGGCCTGGTGCTGGCACGCGCTTTCACGCCTCTCTGGTTTGCTAAAATGCACGCAGCGCGACCACTTACAACTCATAGCCCACCTGGGCGGGGAGTACTGGCTGATGTCGAAACCACCTGTGTTGCCGTTGTTGGCGCTTGCCGTGCTGGTCGCGCTGGCGGGCGTCTCCTGCCGCGGTTTTTTCGTTAGCCCGACTCTGACCTCCATCACCGTGGCCCCGCAGAACTCTTCTGTCAACATTGGTTCCACGCTGCAATTCACCGCTACCGGGGTTAATAACGACGGCACCAACGCCTCCCTCCACAATCTGACTTGGAGCTCTTCGGCCCCCGCTATCGCCACCATCACCAGTTCTGGCCTGGCCAAGGGCGTTGCCTCCGGAACCAGCACTATTACAGCCACCGACGGCGGTGTTACCGGCTCCTCCTCTCTGACTGTGGGCTCCACCACCAATGTCCTGACCATCGCTCCCGCCAACTCGACGGTCAGCCTTTCCACAAATGGCAACACGCTGCAGTTCAACGCCACCCTCAATGGTCAGAATGTCACTTCGTCCACTACCTGGAGCTCGTCCAATACCAGCGTGGCTACCTTCTCCACTAGCAGTCCTGGCCTGGCCACCTTGACCAGCACAGGCTCAACTACCATTACGGCCACCTCTAACGCGAATGGCTCTAACGCCTCCGGCACCACCAGCCTCACCGTCACCCAGTGATATCCTCGATGAGCTGCGTCGACCCGCGGGCGAGTTGGCGCGCATCATGCCGGGCTGAGCATTAATTCCGGCGAATCAATCCGGTGATTCCAACCCAAACTCGATCTGACGCAAGCCTCCTTCGTCCTGCCTGGTTCCGTGCTGCGCTTTTTGGCGCCCTGGTTTTCATTCTCGCCGGCGGCGCGCTGCTCCTGGCCCGCCCCGAAAGACGAGTTGCCCTGCTGCAGAACTACGCTGCCGCCTTCTTCCTGGCCCTGATTGGTCTGCTCTTGTGGTTGAAGAACCGGCGCGTCACGGAAGCGGACGACGCCTCTCACACTTCGATCTTTCCTCCGGCGCTTCTTTTATTGCTTCCGGCGCTCGTATTTCTGCCGGCTCTGGGGACGTATTTTGTCAGCGACGATTTTGAACATCTGCAGCTCGCACGGCTTCCCTTGCTGCCTTTTATCGGCCAGCAGCTCACCCACGGGCAGGTGACGGGATCGGGCTATCACCTGTTCTTCCGGCCTTTGGGATTCGCCAGCCTGTTTGTTGATTATCGGCTGTTCCACTCCTGGGCCCCCGGCTATCACCTGGTGAATTTGGCGCTGCACCTGGTCGTGGTGGCGGGCGTCTACTCCCTTGCTCTGCCCCTGATGCGGTTGCCTGAAACTGTGCGTGGGCCCGAGTCTTCGACCCGGCCTGAACGGGGCAGAGCCCCGTTCCCGCACAATCAAACGGCGCTGATCGCCGCGGCTTTGTTTTCCATTGCGCCCGTTACGGTGCAGCCCGTCATCTACATAGCGGCACGTTTTGATTTGATAGCCACCGCGCTGGGAATCTGGGCATTGGTGCTTTACCTGCGTTTCCGAAAGAGCAGCTCCGCCTCGGCCTATGCGCTCGCCCTTCTGTTGTTCTTCCTGGCCACTTTCGCCAAAGAGAGCGTGTACGTTCTGCCTCTCCTCCTCATCTGGCTCGAACTGATGCTCATGCGCGGCCGTAACTGGAAAGCGATTGCCGGCTTCCTGGCCGCCACGCTATTAAGCTTTGTCTATCGTTGGCGGGTACTGCACGGTATTGGCGGGTATCAGGCGCCCAGCGGCTCACCCGCCGTTCTGGCGCTGGGCCGCAAGGCATTCGTTGCCGTCTTCCTGCGCGCGCCGGCGGAGACCCTGCTCGGCTACAACTGGCATCAGCCTCCCGCCTGGCGCGTGATTGCCATTGCCGCCACCACCACAGCGGTGCTGCTCTCGCTCCTTTGTATGTCCCGGCTTGGTCCGCAGCCGCGCCGGCTGGCCTGGTTTGCCCTGGGATGGATGGTCATTGCCGTTCTCCCGGCCCACTTCCTCTTGTGGACCGCAGACCCGGCCCTGCTCTGGTCGCGCGTGCTCTACATCAGCGCCATTGGAGTGGCCATCCTGCTGGCCACTCTGCTCAGCGGCGTTGCCGAGGTTGGCCCGCGCCGCATTTGGACCAGCCTGCTGCTAATTTGTTTCCTGCTGGGAATGTGGCACAACCTCTCTGCCTGGCGCTCCAATTCCAGGATTACTCGTCAATTTCTGGCCGCTCTGCCCCGGCTGCAACCTTCTCCACCGCGCGACTACGAATTCATCATTGCCGGCATGCCCATTGAGCTTTGCGGCGTGCGGTTTTTCCTCACCGGATTGACTCCCGCCGTCCAGTTGGCCTACGGACGGCCTGACCTCACCGCCCGCCGTCCCTTCGAGCCCCCACTACGTCCCAATGCGCCGACGATTGATCTGCGCTGGACTGGCCGATCCCCGGACTTCGTCGCCCCGGCTCTCGCCTCATCCGCCAACACAATCCCAATGAGTTCCTCGCCGACTGCGTGCCCATGAAGGCAGCCCATTTCATTCGGGCATAGCAACACCACGGCCTTCAGCGCCGAAGCATCCCGGGTGCGCTGCCGATCATTGCTGGTTTCCTACGCGTAGCGAAGGACCTGCATTTCTACCAGCGCACCGCAAATCGTGTTCTGAGGAAATTGAGCGGCGTTTTAATCACCACCGAGCCAGTTCGATAGGGCGAAACAGCGGTTAGCCCAGAGTGGAAAGCCCTGAGTAACGCAGCAACCAATCTGCTCGACCGAGCCCAGCGAGGGAGCGCATCCGTTTGCCCCTGTCCCGACGTGCCAACACCTCCACTCCCCGCCCCGTACCGCCGGCGCTATAGTTAAGGCAGCAAACCTTCATGAGGCCGGCCCAAAAACTTCCGGCGCGCCTGCCCGCGCCATCGCGAAACCTCCTGCTCCTGGCGCTCTTCGCCCTCATCATGCTGCCCGGCTGTTCCCGCCGCAGTCAGCCAAAAGAGGCCGCCTATGTCACCGTGCCACAGGTCTACCTGCGCGACCGCGTTGCCGCCGTCTACAATCGCGTGGCTCTGGCCAAGAACGGCGAGCAGGTCGAGGTGCTGGAGCACTCGCGGCGGTTTGTGCGCGTGCGCACCTCCGAAGGCAAGGAAGGCTGGGTCGAAGAGCGTTATCTCGTCGGGCAAGACGTCTTTGATCAGATGAAACAAATGGCCGCCGACAACCGCGACACTCCCGTCATGGCCGCGGGCACCACCGATAACGACACCAACATTCACATCGCTCCCGATCGCGATGCGCAGCACCTCTATCAGCTCAAAGCCGGCTCCAAGGTGCAGATTCTCAAGCGTGCCACCGCCGCCAAGCCGCAGCCCGCCACCGTTCCCGTGCGCGAAGATGTCAGCCGCAAATCCGTGCCTCCTCAGCCTATGCTGGAAGACTGGTGGCTGGTGCGCGAGCCCGAAGGGCGCGTCGGCTGGGTGCTGGCCCGCATGGTGGATATTGATGTCCCTCTCGACGTCGCCCAATACGCCGAAGGCCAGCGCATCGTCGGCGCCTTCGTCCTTGACCAGGTGCCCGACGGCGATAAAAAAGTTCCCCAGTACCTCATGGTGCTCACCGAACCCCACGACGGCATGCCCTTCGACTACAACCAGGTGCGCGTTTTCACCTGGAACGTGCGCCGCCACCGTTACGAGACCGCTTACCGCGAGCGCAGGCTCTTCGGCGTCTTTCCCGTGACCATCACTCATGACAATTTCGACAAGGAAGGCGATCTACCCGTCTTCATCCTGCGCGTGCAGGACGATAGCGGCAAAGTTGTGGAACGTAAATACAAGCTCAACACTCCCCTCGTTCGGCGCGTTCTCTCTCCCGCGGAAGAAGCAGAAAACACAGCACATCCGGCGCAACGCCGGCCCCGCCGCCGCCCTCGCTGACCATCTTTTTTCTGCGTCAACAAGGCATCAGCACAGCAACCGGCAGAATCCAAGTTTGAGCGAGGTCATGCCCTATGGCAGAAAAGGTTAAAAAGCTTAATTTGGAACGCGATTATAAGAACTACCTTTATTACCTCGATGGCGAAGGCAATGTCTGCCAGAAATCCAAGTCCGGCAAAGGCGACTCCAAGGTGCTGGTGCCGCGTGCCGTCGAGCGCGACAATCAGTTCTTGTATTTCATTGACAAGGATGGCGACGTAGCGCGCTCCCGGCGCGGCAGCAAAAAGAACGCTGCCTGATCTGAACTGCCATGCTCGTGTTTCGCCCAGGCCGGCGTGCCCGCACCGGAAACGCCTTGCTGCGGGCGCTGCTCCCTCTTGTTCGTGATCTGGATGCGCCTTCTGCGGTTCCCTCCGCCGGCTTAAAACTCGAAGCCCTCTTGCGCTGCGGTGAACTGGAATGCGGCCTGGCTGATCTGGACTCGCCAGACGCGGCCACCGTGGCCGCCGCCACTAATACCCTGGCAGAGCTCCTGCTGGGCAGTCCTTCCACTGTTCCATTATCGCAACTCGTCGGCCGCTTGGCCTGCATTGGTCCGCCCGAACAGATCACAGTTTCCGATCCCGAAGGCTTCGCTTACTACGCGCTACATCCCCTGCGCTACGCGGAGCTGGCCGGCGCCTTGCCCCTAAACTCGCGCCATGTGGCAGTGGTGGGCATTCGCAGCATCGGCACCACTCTGAGCGCGATGGTTGCTGCCGCGCTGCGGCGTCGTGGCGTGGCGGCCGAGCGCATCACTGTGCGTCCCCAGGGCCATCCCTTCGAACGCCGAACTGAGTTCAGTTTCGGCAACCGCCTGTGGCTGGCTGCCCAGCGCGCCCGCCGCGCAGAGTTCCTGGTGGTGGATGAAGGCCCCGGCCTCAGCGGCTCCTCCTTCCTCTCCGTGGGCGACGCGCTCCTGCAGGCCGGCGTTCCCCGCAACAGCATCACCTTCCTCTGCGCCGCACAACCCGATCCTTCCCGCCTGCGAGCCCGCGACGCCGCACGCCGCTGGCCGGAATTCCGCTCCTACGCCATCCGCCAGCCCGCGCCGCCTGCGGATGACGCCGCTGACATCGGCGGCGGCGTCTGGCGCAAACACCTTTTCGATCTTGCCTGCAATTGGCCGGGATCCTGGGTGAGTATGGAGCGTTCCAAGTTTCTTTCTTCCGACGGTCACCAGTTCTTTAAATTTGAAGGTCTGGGGCACTATGGCGTGAAGGTGGCCGAACGGGCGCGCGCCTTGGCCGACGCCGGTTTCGCTCCCGATTGTGAGGATGCCGCCGACGGATACCTCGCCTACACCCGCGAGCCCGCCCTTCCCGCCACTCGCATGGACCTGTGCCCGGCGCTGCTGGATCGCCTCGCCGAATATTGTGCCTTCCGTGCGACCGCGGCCCTCGAATCCTCGGTCAACCTGGAAGAGCTGTGCTCCATGGCCGCCTGGAACCTGCACGAGGAGTTTGGCGCTCCTTACGAGCCGCGAGCTCTTGATCTTGAAATTGTGCGACCGGTGGTCGCCGATGGCCGCATGCAGCCGCACGAATGGTTGCTGACAAAGCGCGGCATCCTCAAAGTGGATGGCGCCTCTCATGGCGACGACCACTTCTTCCCCGGCCCCGCCGATATCGCCTGGGACCTGGCCGGCGCCATCGTGGAATGGGATTTGGCAAGCGAGGCTGCCGATTACTTCGTGCGCCGATATTCCGAACTGAGCGGCGACCGGCCCCAGCGCCGGCTCCCTGCCTGGCTGCAGGCCTACACCGCATTCCGTCTGGGCTACTGCAGGATGGCGGCAGAAAGCCTGGCCGGCAGCGCCGAAGAAGAGCGCCTGCTGCGGGATTGCCGCCGCTATCGCGCCCGAGCCTCCGCCGCTCTCGCCCAGCTCGCGGCTGCTTAGACCCGGCGCGAAATACTTTGCCCAGCAAGGCGTCATGTTGAACCGCTTTTGCAGTGAAAGCCTGCCCTGAGCCTGTCGAAGGGCATCTCGCGTGTACCTCCACCCATTTCTATGATTGTCATCCTGAGCGCAGCGAAGGACCTGCTTTTTGGGGCGCGGACGCCCTCGGCCGCGTCACTCACCCGCTGGCCTGCATCCAATCTTGTGCTCGTACTCTGCCGTGAACGATTACACCAATCGCCGGCTTTACCCAGCCACTTCGCCTGACCCCGGCGAAAAAAAGTTCTCTCTCTGGGACAAGCGTACTGCCTGTGCCCTCTTCACCATCCTCATCTTCCTCGCCGTAGGCGCCTTCATCTACACCGCCTGGAAGGTGATTGTGGCCTTCATTTTTGCCGTCCTGGTGGCCTATCTGCTGGATCCCCTCGTCACCCTGGTCCAGCATCGCTCCCGTTTGTCCAAGGGCAGGCGCTCGCGCGCCGTGCTGCAGGTATACGTGGCCATTGCCGTGCTGGTGGTCGTGCTCATTATCCTTGCCGGACCGCGCCTGGTTACCGAGGGCCGCCGACTGGCGAGCGCCCTTCCGGTGTGGATGGAAAAACTCACTAGTGGCCAGATCGCCTGGCAGATCGGCACAAAACGCGGCTGGAGCCATGCCACTCAGGAGCACGTGCAGCAGTGGCTCGCCGAGCATCGCCACGAGATTATCGCCTGGGCCCAGCACGTCGGCGCTTTTGCCGCCCTGTTCGCGGTCAATGCCATTTGGATCATCCTCGTGCCCATCCTGGCCATCTTCTTTCTGCTGGACGGCAGCCAGTTCGCCCAAACCATCGTGGACCTGGTGGACCGCCGCCGCCAGCGCCAGTTCCTGCGCGGCCTGCTCGCCGATCTGGATACCATGCTGGCTCATTACATCCGCGCCCAGCTCATTCTCGCCGGGCTTACCATGGCGGTGCTCACCGCCGTGCTCACGCTTATCCGCTTGCCTTACGGCACTGTGCTGGGGGTGATCGCCGGCGTTCTTGAATTCATACCGCTGGCCGGGCCGCTGGCCGCCGCGCTCATGATTCTGGGCGTCGCCTTTCTTACCAGCTACCATCACATCCTGCTGGTCGCGATTCTGCTCGGCGCCTGGCGTCTTATTCAGGACTATTTCACCTCGCCTCGCATCATGGGCAAGAGCCTGGAACTTCATCCTCTGGCCACGATCTTTGCCATCCTCGCCGGCGGCGAAGTGGCGGGCGTGATTGGCGTCTATCTCTCCATCCCCATCGCCGCTACCTTTCGCATTTTCTGGAAACGCTGGCGGGCTTACACCGAGGCTGACTCCGCCGCCCCCAACGAAGCGCCCCTGCCCTCCAAACGCACCGCCTAGATGGGGCGCAGGTTCAGCGCATACCCTTGTAGCTCTATTTAGTTGTCATGCTGAGTTTTCTTGTGATGCTGGATTCTTTTGTCCGCTGAATATACTGAAAGTTGTTTTTGTCATGCTGAGCGCAGCGAAGGACCTGCTTTTCGTGAATGCCAGCGAGATATCTGTTCCCGATTGCCGAGACGTTGCAAGCAACGTCTCTACCGATCATGCATTCTTCGTTCGCACAACCGCGCACACCGGTACAGACGTAACTTGTTACGTCTCCCGCCTCCGGACAAAATTCATAACCGCATGTGCCAAACGCGACGTGGGTGGAAAGGATTGGAGGGACGGTCTCACGGCGAGGGACACTGCAGCTGTTGGGGATTCATCGTGGAATTGGCGCGACGAATCTCTTCCAGTGCGGCAGCCGCATCGCTCCCCGGAGAGACAACGTAATCCCCAAAGTCCCAGGAGCGATCATGCAGGTGCCGGCAGAGAAACAGGATAAGACGAGGGCTGTGGGTAAAGGCCGCCTCTTGCGTGGCCCAGGTGAAATCCTGCCCCGGCGCGGTTTGGCCAATCACCACACTCAGTTTCTGCTCGATGGCGCGTAAGGCGGGATCGTAATCATAGCGTCCCAGCGCCGCCTCCACCATGTTGCGAATCACGGGATGCAGGTCGGGAATGGCATAGGCGCGCTCCAGAAGGGGAAGATCGGCCTTCGAACCAGACAGAACCAGGGCCTGTACCGCAGTGTCGGTCGGCTTAGTCTCGATTATCTGCGCCGCTGCCGTGTGCAATCCATCACGAAACCGGTAGTTCGGCTTTTCCCCGATTTTCTTCATGTACCAGCCCAGCGCAAAATCCCAGTTGTAATTCGGCCTGCGGCTGATGGCGCGAAAGATGGAAGGCGTGGCCGCATCCATATCGAGATAAAGCATGGCGTCAACGGCTTCACCGAAGTCGGGTTGGCGGTCGAGCACGGCCTCAAGGAGCGGCATGGCCTGATCGCCGTAACGCCGGCGTAACAGGGCGGCGTGCGCTTGGCCCGGGAGATCGCTGAAGTTTTGCCGTGGCAGGTTCAGGACGAGGGCGACCTCGTCTTCAACCGAGGCTGGTATCAGCAGCGACGCGATAACACGAATCTTGCCCGGTTGGATGCCGCTCAGAACCCGGTTGATGGGAAACGTGCCGTCCTTATGCACCCAGGAAGGCTGAATGTAAATGATTTCGCTGTAGTGCGGGAAGTAGATGATCTGCGACGGTTCGCCTGATAAGTCTTTAGGCGAGACTTGGACCGGATCGAACGTCGCCAGGGTAGAAGTGAGGATGCGAAGCTCTAATGCGACCTCGCGGTCCATGCCCCGCAGGCCTCGGACCACAAGCTGGTAGGGCGCTCGCTTAGCGTTGAGCAGAGATGTAGCCCCCATCTTTTTGTCGATGGCAACGCAGCGCAGGGTTCCTGTATGAACCTGACCGTGCTGAGTGAAAACGTAGTTCGTGTTTCCCAGCAACTGGGGTGGAACCTTAAACACCGATCTGTGAGTAGTCTGCGCCAGTAAGTCCGCCGGGGTGTTGCCAATCGTCAGGGAGACGTTTGTGCCTCTGCCATCGAACGTGCCGCTCACCGCCATGGCGCGGCCGCTCTGTACGACCTTCGGGATGTAAAGCGCGCCGTCCGTTTCAGCAACCGGGGCGCGCGCTTGCACCGTGATAACCGTCTGCGCCACGCGCACGCCTCTGAAGTCGCTGACCAGAAGCACCAGGTCGGTATCCGCCGCTACACTGGGCGCCTGCCACGAAAATCCGTGCTGGTTCGCGTGGGCCGACTGTCCCGCAAACTGCAGCACGTAAGATTGCGGCGCGGTGCTCGCGCCCTCGGCGGGTAATTCGATCGTGCCGTAAAACCAGTCGCCGCTGACAATGTGCTCCGGCAGGAGAATGCGGACAGGGCCGTCATCCGTGGTGAAGGTGATGATTTGTATCGGAGGTTGCTGCTCCACGCGAACTTCGTACCAGTCGTGCGGCGAGGGTTGAGCCGCGAGAACGCAGGGGATTGAGAGCAAGACAAATATGAGCATGGCGTGCCAAGCGCCGCCCCACATTTGCCCGTAATCTGCAGAGCGTGGACCATACTCAACTCTGGCGCGGGCAAATGTGGGAAAAATCACGGCCTGTTCACCCCCATGGCCAGCACCTCCGCCAAATGCAGCGCCCGCCTTCCGGACTGCTGCTCGATCTGACTTTGGCAACTGAAGCCATCGGCAATGATGAGCGTCGATCCTTCAGCCTGGCGCACCGCCGGCAAGAGCACCCGCTCCCCCACCGCCACAGAAACCTCGTAATGCTCCTTCTCGTACCCGAACGCTCCGGCCATGCCGCAGCAGCCCGATTCCAGCAACCGATACTCCAACCCCATCTTCTCCATCACCTGCTTTTCTTCCTTCAGCCGCATGATGGCCTTGTGATGGCAATGCCCGTGCACAATCGCCTTGCGTGTCACCTTGGGAACGGCACACTCGTTCTTCTCCAGGAACTCCGCCAGCGTGAACGTCTGTTGCGCCAGCTTCTCTGCCGGCTTGGACTCCGGCATCAGCCCGCGCATATCATCGCGAAACACTGAGCCGCAACTCGGCTCCAGCACCACCATAGGTGTGCCAGCATCAATTTCCGTCGCGAGCGCCGCCAGCACGCGCTCCAGGTAGGACTTGGCCATGTCCAGGAACCCGTAATCGTAAAGCGGCCGCCCGCAGCACAGGTGCCGCTGCGGCACAACCACCTGGTAACCCGCCGACTCCAGCACTTCTACCGCGGCCTGCGAGGTCTGCGGCTTGAAATAATTGTTGAACGTGTCTGCCCACAACATCACCCGCGGCTTGCCCTGATTGCGCGGCCCCCGTTTGCGAAACCAGCTCTTGAATGTCTGCCTCGCGAAGGTCGGTATGGTTCGCTGCTGCGGGATGCCGGCAACCGCTTTGGCCAGCGTGCTCAGCCCCAGGGCCTGCGTAAACAGATTTGCCAGGCGTGGTGTCACGGACGCCAGCCGAGCCCATTTATCAATCCAGCCAAACGCATACGCATGCAGGGGCCGCATCCTGCCTTCCCAGTAGTGCGACAGAAACTCCGCCTTGAATGTGGCCACATCCACGTTCACCGGGCAATCGCCCTTGCAGCCCTTGCAGGCCAAACAAAGATCCAACGCCTCCTTCACCTGCTCGTCGCGCCACCCGCCCTTGATCACCTCGCCGTGCAGCATTTCCCACAGGAGGTGGGCGCGCCCGCGCGTGCTGTGCCGCTCTTCATGGGTCACCATGAAACTGGGGCACATCGTGTCCAGGTCGCCTTGCCCGCTCCAGCGCCGGCACCGGCCCACGCCTACGCAGCGCAGCGTGGCATGCGCGAAGCTTCCATGATCCTCGGGAAACTGGAAGTGAGTGGGCGGATGCGGCGCCACGTAACCCGCCCCCAGCCGCAGGTTCTCATCAATCCGGTAGGGATCCACCACCTTGCCCGGATTCATCTTCCAATCCGGGTCCCAGATGGACTTGAACTCGCGAAATGCCTCCACCAGCTCCGGCCCGAACATGCGGTCCAGAAATTCCGCCCGCGATTGCCCGTCTCCGTGCTCACCCGAAAGCGACCCGCCATAGCTCACCACCAGCGCGACCGCTTCCTCCATGAACTCCCTGAATTTCCCGATGCCCGCCTCTGTCTCCAGGTCAAAATCCACTCGGCAGTGCACGCAGCCTTGCCCGAAGTGCCCGTAGAGCGCGGCAGTGTAGCCGTACTTGTCGTACAAGGTTCGCAATTCCCGCAAGTACGGACCGATCCTCTCCGGCGCTACCGCAGAATCCTCCCAGCCCTCCCAGCTATGTTTCTCTCCCGGAACAAACGAATTCGCGCCCAGCGCCGACTCCCGCACCAGCCAGATTCGCCTCTGCTGCTCAGCTTCCGTGAAAACCCGCACCTCCAGCGCCTTCCCCTGGGAAGCCCGGGCGAATCGCGTGGCCTGCGCCAGCGCCTCTTCCTTCGTATCGGCGCCAAACTCCACCAGCAGCCAGCCGCTTCCCTGCGGCATCAGCGACAGATAATCCTGCTGCGGCAGCCGCTTCTTGCGGATATTGATGGCCACAATCTCGTCGAAGCCTTCCAGTCCGATGGGTCCGAACTCCACGACCCGCGGCACATCGTCGCCCGCCTGGTACATATCTGGATAGCCCAGCAGCACCAGCACTCGCGCCGGCCTGCTGGGGATGAGCTGCACCTTGGCCTCCAGCATGGTGACGCATGTGCCCTCGCTCCCTACCAGCGCCCGCGCCACATTGCAGCGCCCGTCTGGCCCCGGAAGCAGCTCATCCAGGTTGTAGCCGGAAACTCGCCGTGGGATGCGAGGGTACCGCTCCCGAATCAGCCCCGCGTACCGATTCCGCAACGACAGCAACCGAGAATAGATCTCTCCCTGGCGCCCACCCTGCGCCGCCGCACGCTGCATTTCGGCGTCGCTCATCCAGCCCACTTTCATGCGCGTGCCGTCATAGAGCAGCACTTCCATTTCGTGCACGTTCTCCACCGCTTTGCCCGCCATCTGCGAATGCACGCCGCAGGAGTTGTTCCCCAACATGCCGCCGAAGGTGCAATGAGTGTGGGTAGCCGGATCCGGCCCCCAGGTGAGCTTATGCGGCGCGGCCGCTTCCCGCAGGCGGTCGCAAATCAGCCCCGGCTGCACCCGGGCATATTTTTCCGCGGCGTTGATTTCCACAATCTTGTGCAGATACTTGGTCCAATCGATCACCACTGCGACGTTGCAGCACTGCCCTGCCAGGCTGGTGCCGGCTCCGCGCGAGAGCACAGGCGCGCCAAACTTGCGGCACGCCGCCACCGTCCGCACTACATCCTCAACCGTTTTCGGAATCACCACCCCAATCGGCGCCTGCCGGTAATTCGATCCGTCTACCGTGTACGCCGCCCGGCTGCCCGCATCGAAGCGCACCTCTCCTTCCAGCGCGCGCCGCAGCTCCGCCTCCAGCCCGGCTGCATCCACCTGCAGCGTCCGCCACGCTCCTGGCTCGATGGTCACCGCCTTGGCCGCTTCGGCCATCCCCTCTCCCTATTCTTCCGGCGTCATGCTGAGGCGCTTTAGCGCCGCAGCATCTCGCGTGCACTGCTACCGGTGTCGCCAAAGCAGCAAAGGCATGGCTCTCATCGCCATGCCTTCATTCTGCTCCCACTGCAGCCCGGGCTCAATTCGGCTGCGGCTCCGTGGACATGCCTTTCACTCCTGCCACATTGGAAATCGTAATGTGGGTCATGCTCCCCCGCGGCTCGATGACAATGTTCATCATTCCCTTCTCGGGCGTGACGAACACCATTGTTCTCTGGTTCTGATCACTCACATTAATGTTCGACCGCGGGAACCGCGCCTTATAAAACGACTCCACCAGGTCGGGCGAATCCGGCGTCTCAAACTTGGCCGTAACCGTGCTCATCGAACCCATGTTCACGGCGGCTCCTCCCGGCAGCGGCCTCGCCCCGGGGTAAACGTCTATGCCCAGTTTGCGCAATGCCGCGCTGGTATCGGTGTTGCTCTCCACTGTCCC
>DATJFA010000210.1:0-20393 GCA_035496015.1 Terriglobales bacterium
CCGCACCTCGCGGCAGCTGGTGCAGGAACTGGGGCGCGAGCCTACGTCGGAAGAAATCGCCAAGCGCATGGACATTCCCGTGGCCAAGGTGCGCAAGGTGCTGAAGATCGCGCAGGAGCCCATCTCGCTGGAGACGCCCATTGGCGAAGAAGAAGATTCGCATCTAGGCGACTTCATCGAAGACCGCGCCGTGGTTTCGCCTTCAGATGCCGTCATCAACGTCAACCTGAAGGAGCAGACGGCGCAGGTGCTGCGCACCCTGACCGCGCGCGAGGAGAAGGTGATCAAGATGCGCTTCGGCCTGGAGGATGGCAGCGAACACACGCTGGAGGAAGTAGGCCAGTCGTTTGCGGTTACCCGCGAGCGCATCCGCCAGATCGAAGCCAAGGCGCTGCGCAAACTGCGCCATCCCTCGCGCTCGCGCAAGCTGCGCGCGTTCATGGATGGGGTGCACGACTAGAACCTTGCTATAGAGGCACGGAGAAATTCATTTCCGCGGATTGAGGCGGATCGAACGCGGATAGGTCATTAAGGAAGGCCGCAGGTCATTGCGATCTGCGGCTTTTGATTTTCCGGCAACCTTTTTGATGTCATGCTGAGCGAAGCCGGCTGATTCGCTTGCGAATCGGCAGGCGTAGTCGAAGCACCTTGCGCTTGTCCGGCGGCGGAACACAAGGTTCTTCGACTCGGATGCGCATTGGGCGCATCCTCGCTCAGACTGACACTTGTTGACGTCTTGCTCGGCCGAAGCAACCTTCGCTGCGTTGCGGGTCAGCATTGCGGGAAGCCCGGCACTCGGCCGCACTTCTTTCCGCAGTGAAGCAATTCAGGTACGCTGGGCCCATGCGCAAGTTGCTGATGGCCTTGCTGGCTGCGGCTTTGCTGGGGGCGCCCGGGTGGGCGCAAGTCTCGCAGCCGGGCGAATGGGCTCAGACCATCGCCGAAAATTACGTCATCCAGCCCGACATTACTTATCTCTCCATCAAGAACGTCGCCCTGAAACTGGATGTTTACCAGCCACGCAGGCTGCCGCAAACCGTTCCCACCGTGGTCTATTTTCACGGCGGAGGGTGGGTAGGCCGCGATAAAGATGAAGCCACGCTTCGCCTGCTGCCCTACCTGCAGATGGGATGGGCGGTGGTGAACGTGGACTACCGTCTGGCAGCCACGGCGCTGGCTCCGGCGGCGGTGGCAGACTGCCGCTGCGCCCTGCGCTGGGTGGCGCAGCACGCGGCGGAATATAAGTTCGATACCAGCAAAATCGTGCTGGTGGGCGCCTCCGCCGGAGGCCACTTGGCGCTCATGGCGGGCATGGCTCCCGCTTCCGCCGGGCTGGACGAGGAGTGTCCCGCCGGCGATGAGGTGCGCGTGGCTGGCATCGTGAACTGGTTTGGAATCACCGATGTGGCTGACCTGCTGAGCGGCAAAAATCAGCGCGCCTACGCCATTACCTGGCTGGGCAACCAGAATGACCGCATCAATATCGCACGCCGCGTTTCCCCGCTGACCTACGTTCGTGCCGGCCTGCCGCCGATCATCAGCATCCATGCCGACAAGGACCCCACCGTGCCTTACTCGCAGGCGGTGCGCCTGCACCGCGCCCTGGACAAGGCCGGCGTTCCCAATCAATTGGTCACCATACACGGCGAGAAGCACGGCCACTATGCGCCGGAAGATGACCTGGTGGCCTACCGCGAGATCCGAGCTTTCCTGGCGAGGTACGGAGGAGTCGGGTTGGCCAGCGAAGACCACTGAGGGGTCGAACTCAGGGGTGAGCGCCGGCGCATCGCAAATTGCTCACGATCCCTTGCCCGTGCCAAACCGTCACCACCGCGAACGGAGCCTGCCAGAGGCGGGCATACTTGCGATGCAGAAACCAGCCCAGCAGTTCCGGCCCGGCATCAATCGCCAGCCCTTCTCCGTAGAAGCGGGCCCGGCCGGGATAGCTGCTGAACAAGGGATTGCTCTCGCGGCAACTGCTGGGGCGCTGCACAGCGCGCGCGCTTTCGTAGTCGGCTGTCGCCAGCAGAAAATTGATGATGACGTATTTAGCAACGCCCCCAACCTTCTTTTTGGCTCCGTCTGCGCCGGCCGGCATCACCGAGGAAATCAACACAAACAAAACCGCCAGCAGGCTCGCCCCACGTCTCGCCATTTTCGGCCCCATGTCTCGCGGTTGGATCGTGGAGCATAGAAGTGAGTTGCCAGCGCGAGCGCGCCTGAAGCGCACAAACCAGAGTTGCGGGATGGAGGCACGTAAGCGGGGGAGGAGCCAGCTAGGCTAACTCGAGCTCAATTTTCTTGGCGGCGGCATCCAGCCGAGCAATGCGGAACTGGCGGATCTGGCCCGGGCGCGCCGGCTCTGGCTTGGCGGCGCCGGGGGCAGCCCCGCCTTTCCACCGCGCCTGCAGCATGGAACTGAGCGAGGCCAAATCAACTTTGGCTTCGGAAGCCGAGGCTTCCCCGGAAGGGTTCTGCGCCTCGACCCGGCAGGTAGCCTGGATGCCTTCTCCTAATTCCACGCGCGCCTGCCCGCCGGCAAGCTCCAGCAGGCGCCCGCTGACAACATCGCCGGCGCGATGCTCGGCGAGATACTCGTCAATGCTGGTGGGCGACATCTGCTTGATGCTGAGCTTGATCTGGCGCTTGTCACGGTCCACAGCCAGCACCTGCGCCTTCACGGTCTGTCCCACTTTCAAAACATCCTGAGGATGGTTGATGCGCTTTTCGGCGCTGATTTCGCTGACGTGGATCATGCCTTCCACGCCCTCGGCAATTTGCACGAAGGCTCCAAATTTGGTGAGGCTGGTCACGGGGCCCTCCACCGCCGAGCCGGCGGCCAGGCGCTGCGCCACATCGGCCCAGGGGTCGCCCAGCGCCTGCTTGAGGCCGAGCGAGATGCGGCGTTCCGCCGCATTCACGCCCAGAATTACCGTTTCCACGGTTTCGCCAGGTTTAAGAACATCGCTAGGCTTCTTGACCTTCTTGACCCACGACATTTCAGAAACGTGGATCAGGCCCTCCACGCCGGGATCTAGTTCGACGAAAGCGCCGAAATCCATCAGCCGCGTCACCGTACCACGCGCCCGCTCCCCCAGCCTGTACTTCTGCGCTGCGGTATCCCAGGGGTTAGGCTGGAGCTGCTTCATGCCCAGAGAAATGCGCTGCTTCTCGGGGTCAACCTTGAGCACCACGGCCTCGATTTCGTCGTTCACGGAGAGCACATCGGCGGGCTTGCTCAGACGTTGCCAGGAGATATCGCCCACGTGCAGCAGACCATCCACGCCGCCAATGTCAACGAATGCGCCATAATCGGTCAAGCTGCGCACCACCCCTCGCACCTGTTCGCCTTCCCTGATTTCGCCGTAGCGCCGCTCGCGGGCCGCCCCGGCTTCCTCTTCGGCGATGATGCGGCGGTCTACCACCACGTCTTCGTCGGCTGCGTCGAGCTTGGTGATGCGGCAACGGATCTCCTGGCCTACCAGCTTCTCCAGGTCGGCGCTGTCGCGCACCCCGCTGCGGGAAGCGGGCAGGAACGCGCGCACGCCCACGTCCACGGTCAGCCCACCTTTCACCGCTCCGGTAACTGTGCCCACGATGGCCGTTTTCCCGGCGAACGCTTTTTCCAGTTCTTCCCAGCTGGTAGCCCTGCCGACCTTGCCGCGAGTGAGCTCGTAGTAGCCCTCTTCATTGCGGCCCTTAATGCTTACCGGGAACTTGTCGCCGGCCTTGGGTGGCTGGCGGTCATTCTGAAAGGCCGTCAGCGGGAGAATGCCTTCGGTCTTGAAGCCAATATCCAGGTAAACCGAGTCGGCGGAAACGGCGATGACCATGCCTTCCCGGGCTTTGCCCTGCTCCGGCTTGCGCTTGTGGCTGCGCTCGTATTGGGAAAAAGCTTCCTGAAACGATTCGGCGTTATCTTCAGCAGTTTTGGAGTCGGGAGTATCGGTATTGGACATGCCAGCGCGAAACCTTGGATGAAGGTGCTGCGTTCAGGATAACACCAGGAGATGACCTGGGCGCTTCAGCCCTGCTTCTTCACAAAGCGCAGCGCGACGGAATTCATGCAGTAGCGCAGGTGGGTGGGAGGCGGGCCGTCGTCGAACACGTGTCCCAGGTGGGCGTCGCACAGGGTGCAGCGAACTTCGGTTCTTTCCATGCCCAGGCTGTTGTCGTTTCCGGTGCGGACATTTTCTTCCGCGATGGGCGCCCAGAAGCTTGGCCAGCCGGTGCCGGAGTCGAATTTGGTCTGGGAGCTGAACAAGGCGTTGTCGCAGCAGATGCAGCGAAAAAGTCCGGCTTGGTGCAGGTTCCAATACTGTCCGGTGAAGGCCAGCTCCGTGCCCGCCTGGCGGGTTATTTCGAATGCCGCCGGCGAAAGCTGCTTGCGCCACTCTTCTTCGCTCTTGACCACTAGCGGAACCCGGATTTTTTCCAGCCGTTTGCCGGCATCCGAGAAGCGCACGATGGTGACTTCCCGCCCGGCTTGCGGCGCAGAATTTGCCTCCACGGGCGAAGAACTTCTCTCCCAAGACCAGAAAGCCAGGCCGGCGATCGCCGAGACCGACCCTAGGAGAAAAGCACGCCTGCCCAGCGTGCTGCGTCCAGAGTTCGCGAGGGAGTCGTTGGTAGCCATGTTCGTCCTCTATTTCCCGACGTAGAGGCTGGGGAACTGCTCACGCAGGTGCGTCAGCTTGGGCAGATCGTTGATTAGGATATAGGGGCTGTCGGGATGCCGCTGCAGATAATCCTGATGGTAGGCCTCCGCGGGATAAAACTCCTTGAGCGGCACCACCTGCGTGACAATGGGCCCACTAAAGGCCTTCGCGTCGCCGAGTTGGGCAATGTACGCCACGGCAATGCGCTTCTGCTCCTGGTCAGCATAGAAGATTACCGAGCGGTACTGAGTCCCGTAATCAGGCCCCTGGTGGTTCAGTTCGGTGGGATCGTGCGCTACAGAAAAGAAAACCTGCAGCAACTGCCCATAGCTGATTTGCGAAGGATCGTAGGTGATTTTCACCGACTCGGCGTGGCCGGTGCTCCCCGTGCTGACCACCTCGTATTCGGCCGCCTTCGCTGGGCCGCCGGAATAACCTGAGGTTGCGCTTATCACGCCGCGCACGTGCTGAAACACGCCTTGCACGCCCCAGAAGCAGCCTCCGGCCACCACCGCCGTTTCATGGCCTTTAGCCTTCGCCAAAGGAGTATCCACCTTGGGATTGGGCAAGGGCGCACCGCCGCCGCGCACAACCGGAGCGGCCTGTGTGAGGATCACGAAAACCGCGGCCAGCACTAACAAAGCCACACCGGCCGATTGCGTTGAAAATTTGCCGGATTCAAACATCTGGAGCCTCCTCACATGCCGCCCTAAGCATTGGAGTGCTCGCTTTCACCAGAAGGAACATTTTTTCTGCGAGCCGAAGGGAACTGCTGAAGGGCAGCGGGTCTTAGCCGGCAACGCCGCACTGCGGACAGCGGCAGTCCTCCGCATGTTTTCCCCCGGGCACGCGGCAGAGGGCGCACCGGCAGTCAGCACTGTGCTCTCCCCCATACATGCCGCAAGCTTCGCACAGACAATCCTGGGTGTGCTTGCCTCCGGGTAGCGCACAAACCGGGCATGCGCAGCTGGGCGCATGCTGCCCGCCAAACTTGTAAGGTGGCGCGGCCGGGCCTGCAGCTGCGACCGGCCCCGCGTGCTTAGTCCGGGAGGCAACAAGTTGTGCTAGGGCTTCGCGCTGCTGGGGAATGAGCTTCAGGAATTCAAAGCCATGCCGGACTGTGGAGCTGTACTTGGTGAGGGAGCGAATATGCAGGGGCACCCCGTCGGGCGGCAGAGAAAACTGCAACTCCACTATTTGTTCCACCGGGCAAAGATTGCTGAGCGTCGCGCCCAGGCCACCCTCGCTGATGTCTATGATTCGCCCGGTTATGAATTTTCCGGCACCCAGAGAAACCAGCAGGGGCACATCTAGAGAGACGCGTTCGTGCTTGCGTTTCGCCTTCCACTGAGGCGCAGGCGTGGCGTGCGCGCCGTAATTCGGCACATCCGACTTCTTATCCATAGGGCTATTGGCGAAAAGCTTATCACGGCAATGAACAAGATCCTGTGCGGAATGATGGACCTGGGGCGAGCCTGCGCAAGAAGGGAGCAATAGCACAGCCGGCATCGCTATTCGTAGCGCAATGCGACGATGGGATCTACCCTGGCAGCGCGGCGTGCCGGTATGTAACTGGCCAAGATGGCCACCGCCGCCATCACCAGCACCATGGCCAGCAGTGTGATGGGGTCGAACGCGCTTACTTCAAAAAGCTGGCTGGAGAGCGCCTGGGCCAGGGCAAAGGCCACCACTAAACCTGCCGCCACCCCTGCCGCCAACAGCCGCAGACCTTGCCCCACCACCATGCTCAGCACTTCCTGGCGGCGCGCTCCCAAAGCCATGCGAATGCCGATCTCCTGCCTGCGCAGAGCTACTGAGTAGCTGATGATGCCGTAGAGTCCGAGCGCGGCCATCAGCAGCGCGATGACGGCAAACGTTCCCAGCAGCGTGACTGCGAAGCGCCGCGGGCCCAGCGAGTCCGCTACGCGCTGTTCCATGGTCTGCAAGTCGTAAGCGGCCGCCTGGCTGGGGTCAACGTCTTTGACCGCCTGGCGAATGGTAGTAGCCAAAGCTGCGGGATCGCCGGTTGTGCGCGCCACCAGGAAGCCGCTGGGCGCGCCCGTCTGCAGCAGCGAGTAGTACCGCACGCCCTTACCCGATTCGCCCACCAATGCGGAGCGCTTGGTATGTGCTACCACGCCGACAATCGTGGCCCAGTCGCTGCCCATACTCAGGCTGTTGTAGCGAATGCGTTGTCCCAGCGGGTTCTGATTGGGCCAATACTGATTCGCCAGATTTACATCAATGATGACCGCCAGCGGGCCTCCTTGCCGATCCTGGCCGCTGAAATCCCGGCCACTGACCAGGGGAATGCGCATAGCGGAGAAGTATCCCGGCGTGACACGCCCTATGTTGCTATGGGGGCCGGGATCACCGGGCGCGAAAGGTCGCACCTCGATCTCGAACGATGAGGCGTCGCCGCTATTGGAAAAAGGCAGGTTATCCACCGCCGCGGCTGCCTGCACTCCGGGCTGGCTGCTCAGGCTCCGCGTGACCTGTTCATAAAAAGACACTTGCCTGGCCTGATCCTTATAGGCTGTGGGAGAAAGCGAAACAGCCGCCGTCATTACGCCGCGGCTATCGAATCCCGGGCTGACCTCCTGCATCCGCGCCAGGCTCCGTAAAAACAACCCTGCCCCCACCAGCAGAACCAGCGCCAGCCCTACTTCCGCTACCACCAGGGCGGAGCGCAAACGTTGGCGACCGGCGGCGGCGGTATTGGATCTCCCGCCTTCTTTCAGAGATTCGAAGCTGCTGACGCGAGCGATCTGCCACGCCGGCGCCACTCCGAACAGGACCGCGGCAACTACTCCAACGGCCAGCGTAAACAGCAGCACATTAGAGTCCATGGGTACGGCGACGTTGCGGATGGTGTTTTCGGGTGCGAGGCCACGCAGGGCGTCCACCGCGCTGAACGCCAGGCCCAAGCCCAACAAGCTGCCGCCCGCGGACATGAGCAGGCTGTCGGCCATGGTTTGGCCGATAAGATGGGATGGGCGGGCACCAAGGGCACAGCGGATGGCCAGTTCGCGGGAGCGGCCCGAAGCCCGCGCCAGCATCAGACCGGCCACGTTGGCGCAGGTGATCAGCAGCACGAAACCAACCGCGCCCAGCAGCACCAGCATGGGCGTTCGCAGATCGCCGTAGATGAACTCGATCAGCGGCAGGGCAAACATGCCCCAATTTGAGTCCTTCGCGTAAGCCGCCGCCCGTCCGGGCTCTACCGACTGCTGCGCCAAAACCTTCACGAAGGCTTCCGCGTGCTCCACCGAAACTCCGGGCTTGACGCGGGCCACCGCGAAGTAGGCTTCGTTGAAGCGATTATCGGGGCCATATTCCGCAGGCGGCAGCCCCAGCGGCACCCAGATTTGCGCCCGGTTTGGCCAATCAAAACCCGGTCCCATCACTCCCACAACTTTGTAAGGCTGAGAGTTGAGTTGGATGGTCTGACCTACGATGGCAGCATCACCGCCAAAAACGCGCTGCCAAGTCTCATAGGAAAGGATCGCCTCGTGGTTAGCGCCCGGCTGATCTTCCTCGGGGCGAAAATCCTCGCCGAGAATCGGGCGCGCCCCGAAGGTCTGCAGCCACTGCCAGGAGACGTTCGCTCCCAGCAGGCGCTCCGGCAGGCCGTTTCCCGCGTAGTTGTAATCACCAGCGGTGGCCACCGCGGCAGAGGAAAACATCTGCTTGCTGTCGCGCACATTGACAAAGTCAGGCAGCGACACTTCAATGCTCTTCAGGTTGAGCTTGTCATATTTGGCGCGAATGGCCAGAAGCCGTCCCGGATCGGAAACGCCAGCGGGATGGAAAAACAAGCCATTGATTACGCTGAAAATGGCCGTGTTCGCCGCGATGCCCAGCGCCAAGGTGAGCACTGCAACAATGGTGAATCCCGGCGTCTTACCCAGCCGCCGGATGCCGAATTTCCATTCCTGCAAGAACATGAGGTTCATCCTTGGGCGAACAAGCCAACCCGTAGACCGGGCAAGATGCGGGCCAAGTCAGAATCCATCTAATTCATTAATTCTAAACATGTTCTATCTATTTCTTGGCTTACTGAGTGTCCGTTTGCGAACAGCGGTGTCCGGAAGCGAACGGCAGCCTGAGATTGATGTTTTGACGGCAGGAGCTTTATTTGCAGTTGTTGCAGCAGGCCAACCTGGCCTTCGACTTATCTCAGACCCGCTACAAGCTGGCTTGGCCTCCATCGTGGAACTGAGCCAGGCGCAGCTGCAGCAGACCCAGGCGCTGATCGGCAGCGCCCAGGCCATGTACCAGTACCGTTTGGCGCTGGCAGTGCTGAACTTTCAGATCGCTAATTTCTGACCCAGTACTCAGACTGGTCGTGTGGGGACGGGGCTTTGTCCCGTCCACGCCCGGTCGAAGACCCTGGCCTGCACAATCGGCGAAAGGAAGCGGGCGCAGGCCGCCCGCCACCTCCACACCGATATTTTCTGCCATTTCAGGTATGCTAGGCAGGGCAAAGGTGCCGGAGTCTCCTATGCGAGCTGCATCTGAGATCACGGCCGGCAAAATGGCGGAGCCGCGACATCACCCGGGAGGCGACTTTGACGTTGTCGCCTTGGGCGCGTCGGCCGGCGGCTTCAATTCCCTTTCGCGCCTCCTCGGCCCCTTGCCCGAGGAGTTTGGCTGCGGCATTCTGGTGGTGCAGCACCTCAGCCCGGACTACCGCAGCGTGCTGGCCGAACTGCTGGAGCGCAAAACCAACCTGCACGTTCATCAGGCTACCGACGGAGAGAAAATTGTGCCTGGGGTGGTCTATGTCGCGGCCCCTAACCTGCACCTGCTGGCTGAACCCGGCGCCGTACGCCTGCTGCGCACCCCGGCTGTGCATCACTCCCGGCCCTCCATTGATCTGCTTTTCGAATCGGTTGCGGTAAACTATGGCCAGCGAGCCATCGGTATTGTTTTGAGCGGTTCCGGGCGGGACGGCGCGGCCGGCATCCAGGCCATCAAGGCTGCGGGCGGAACCACCATGGCAGAGGATCCCGCCAGCTCTGAATTTAGTTCCATGCCCTACGCTGCCGTCGCCACTGGCTCGGTAGATATTGTTCTGCCCATCGCGCGGCTGGCTAAGACCCTGATTGACCTTTGCGGAACTGTGGCCCATGACTGGAAGTGACCAATTGTCACTGAGTCAGCTCATCAGCGAGTTGGCGCGAAGCCGTAATCTCGAGCTCCGGGGCTACAAAACCACCACCCTGGAGCGCCGCATCCGCAAACGCATGTCGGAGGTCAACACCCACAACTACTCGGAATATCTGGAGAAGCTTCATGAGGACCCGCGCGAAGTTGACTTGTTGCTCAACACAATCCTCATCAATGTCACGGAATTCTTTCGTGACCCGCAAGCCTGGGAAGCGCTCTACGCCGAGGCCCTTCCCGCCCTGTTGCGCGCGCTCAAACCCGGCGATACCTTTCGCGCCTGGTGCGCCGGCTGCGCCTCCGGCGAGGAACCGTACTCGCTGGCCATTCTGATCAGCGATTTCCTGCACGATAAATTGGGCGATTACGACGTTAAGATCTATGCCACCGACATTGACGAGGATGCTCTTACCACCGCCCGCCGGGGTGAATACCCCGCTGAACGCCTGCGCCGCGTGCGCCCCGAGTGGCGCGAGCGCTACTTTAGTGGCAGCACGCGCCTGCGTATTAATCGTGAACAGCGCCGCCTGGTGATTTTCGGCCGCAGCAACCTGATGGTTGACGCCCCCATCTCTCACTGCCAACTCATCATTTGCCGCAACCTGCTGATTTATTTTGATAACGTCACCCAGAAGCAAATCCTTAGCCGGATGCATTATGCTTTAGAATCGGGTGGCGTTCTCTTACTAGGCAAAGCAGAATCCAAGCTCAGCGAGTCTCATCTTTTCCAGCCTCTTAACCTGCGCTGGCGGCTTTTCCGGCGCCTGGACAATCGAGCGGAGACGCTTGGCCTTCCTCCGGCACGCCAAGTGGAAGCGGGAAGCCCTGCTATGGACAAAACCACGCAACAACTTCAAATGCTGCAGCTGTATCACCGCTACATCCTCGACACGCTGAAGTCGGGCATCATGGAACTGGACAGCACCGACACTGTGGTCAACCACAATGAGGCCGCCCTCGCCATCTGGGGTTTGGGCGCCGGCCGCCTGCAGGGCCGGCGTCTGCAAGACACCGAAGTGGTCGTGCGCTGCCCGGAGATGGCCCGCCACTTGGAAGAAAGCCGCGGCAACCAGACGGCCCTCGAGTTCCAGTGCTCCGTGCGCGCCAATTCGGACGAAAAAATCATTCACGTTTCCATCCGCGGCATTGTTTCTGAGGAAGGCGAACGTACCGGCACGCTCATTCATTGCGACGACGTGAGCCTGCAGGAGAAGCTGCAGACCACCATCGAGCAACTGGAGGCCACCGGCGAGGAACTGCAATCCGCCAATGAGGAACTGGAGACCACCAATGAAGAGCTCCAGTCCACCAATGAAGAATTGGAAACTACCAACGAGGAGCTGCAGTCCACCAACGAGGAACTGGAAACCACCAATGAAGAGCTGCAGTCGCTGAACGAAGAACTGGAGAACATGAACGATGAACTGGAGCAGCGCACGCGGGATCTGCACGAGGTGACAGTCAGGTACGCTGAAACCCTGCGCCGCATGCCCTGGCCGGTCATGCTGGTAGACCGCGAGGAGAAGATCCAGCTCTGGAATGCTGCAGCACAGAAGTTGTTCGGCGTGAGCGCCACCGCGGTAGTCGGCGTTGCCATGGACCGTTTACCCCTGGAGCAGTCGCTCAGCCGCACCCTGGTTCGGCGCTCCCGCGCTGTACTCAAAAGCCAGAAAGGGGCGGTGCTGCACAACCTGGAGTTTCGCATCGGCGCTGCCCGCCAGGTCTTCGATGTGCACTTCACCCCCATTGCGCGCGATGCCGCCATGGAGGGGGTGCTCATCATGTTCGGCGGACCGAGCGCGCGCGGGGCCAAGGCATCCAGTCAGGCCGCGGCTGCTGCGGAGCCGGGCAATAGCCGCCACTCGAACCTGGGTAAAAAGGCGCCGGCCGGGCGAAAGAAATCGCGGACAAAGACGCGGCCACGGCGGTGATGATGCAATTGGATTTTCTGTGGAAAGGACAATAAAACGGAGGCCGACAACCTTAGCTCTGCCCCGATGATCAGACACCATGAAGTCCATGCCGGCTGACAAAACGTTTTCTTCTGCACTGCCGCGCCGTTCCCGCTCGGTTGGTAAGCGGGCGCGCAGTGAAAGGGAAAAGCCGCTTCCGCTTACCGCAGTCGCGCCTTCTAGCGTCGGGGATAAGTCATCCGAACTGTGCCGGCACAGCGACGAACTGCTTCGCCGCAGCCATGAGCTGCGCGAGCGGTTGAGGACAATCTGCCATGCCCGGTGAGTTCAGGAACCTGCGGAAGGAAACCGTGGCGGCTCAGCTATCTTTTCTGGATACGGAACTGAAAACCGGCCTTACCTTCGCCCGCCTGGCGCTGACGGCCACGGATCCGCAGAAGATCTCCCGCAATCTTTCGAATGCCCGTAAGGCCTATGAGACTATCATCGATTATCTTGCCGATCTCCCCCCGCAGGCCCCGGGATTGGACGGCATTCGCGAAAGGCTAAATGTTCTGCAAGAGATGATTCAATCAGCGGAGAAAATATGACCGGTGCTGATCGCCTCTCCAACGTTCGCGACCGCTCCCGGTCCGCGCGCGCGCGTTCCATAAATCTCCGCCTCACTTCGCAACAACTGCGCGACAGCCTGGAGAACCTTCGCATCTACGCCGCCGAGGTGAATGGCGGCCTTCCCGAACACCACAAACCTGCGCCCGGTTCCGCCCCAGCCGGAGATTCCTCCACCGTGCGGGGCACTCCTCTGGATTTCGCCGGCCTTATACGGGAACGGGTGCACAAGGCGCACGTCGAGGCCCAGGCCCTGCGCCGGCGCGCTGCCGACCTCAGGAGCCAGGCGGCGGAGTTTCGCGCCCGTTCTGAGAACCTGCGCAACTCGTCTTGAGAGGAAGCCATCCCATGCTCCAACTTAGGCCTCTCACCTCCTGGTGGCCAGCCATGACATTGTCGTAATGGGCGCTTCGGCGGGAGGCATTCCGCCCATCGAGCGGGTCCTTTCCGCTCTGCCCAGCGACTTTCCTGCCTCCGTTTTTGTTGCCATCCACACCGCCGCCGAAGGGCCGCGCATGCTCTCGGAGGTGATCAGCCGCATGAGTTCGCTGGCGGTGGCCTATGCCGTAGACGGCGAGTCGCCCAGGAAATCCCGTGTGTACCTCGCGCCTCCAGACCGGCATCTGCTGCTCGAACCCAACCTCATACGGGTGACCGCGGGCCCGCGTGAAAACCGCCACCGGCCTGCCATTGATCCTCTGTTTCGCAGCGCCGCCCGCGCCTACGGCCCACGCGTCGTCGCCGTCCTCTTCAGCGGCCTTCTTGATGACGGCACCGCCGGCCTGAAGGCAGTGGGCGGTTGCGGAGGGAAGACAATCGTCCAGGACCCTGGCGAGGCTCGCTTTTCCTCGATGCCTCGCAACGCGGTAAAAAACGATAGTCCACATTATGTTTTGCGGGTGCGGGAACTCGCGGACACCTTGATTCATCTGGTACTCAACGGCAGCCGCCGGCGGACCAGCGGAGATCAAATTCGTTCCAAACTGAACAATGAAGTGAAAATAGCTGAAATTGATGTGTCGGCCATCGAACAACATAAGCCCGGAATTCCCTCCGTCTACTCTTGCCCGGAGTGCAACGGCACGCTATGGGAAATCCGGGAAGGAGAATTGCTGCGTTTTCGCTGCCGCGTGGGCCATGCCTATGGCGCGGAAAGCCTGCTGGCCTCCAAAAACGAGGAATTAGAAGGCGCCCTGTGGACAGCGTTGCGGACGCTGGAGGAAAGAGTGGCGTTGCACCGCCGCCTTTCGGAAGACGCCGCCCGCAAGCAGAATCCCAGAGTCGCCAGGCACTTCCGGCAGACCGCGGAGGACATGCACCAGCAGGCGCAGACCATCCGCCACTTGCTGCTGGAACGCCAGTCGCCTCCCCTGTCTGGCACCGACGGCTAATGCCGTTGCTGCTGCGCCCCAGAGGGCTCACTCGAGAGATTCAATGGCCGCACGCGCTTGCTTGCCGCCAGTCTTCCGCCACGCGTCTTCGAGCTTTTTCTGATTGGCGATCCGGTTCAGTACCGAATTAAGGATGAAGCCACTGATGGTACGGCGCTCGCGTTTGGCTGCTTCGCGGATTATTTCCGCCTCTTCGTCCGAGCAGCGCACCAGCAGAGCTGTTCTTTCTTTGGCCATAAGCCCAGCTTTGCTATCGAATGCTATCCTCGCTATCTAATGATATCTTACCAGGAAAAAGAAGCAAGTACTTTTCGGCTGGAGATTATTGCAGTACTCCAAACCGGGAAAGCGTACGATTACAGAACTTCCCTTTCACAACTACCGCCGGCCTGACGCGCAACCTCAGCTGATCTTCGCCACACAAATAGGGATTTTCGTGAGCTCCTGCGCGAGCAGCGCCTCGGTCGCTTGGGCGTTTGAGTCGTTTGTTGGCGAGACCAGGTAGCCCATCACTGCAGGTCAACGCGCCCGTTGTGCTCCCAGACGTTTCAGAAGCGCACTGCATTGCCTCCGTGGAAAGCAATCCGCTATTCTTGCGGCTTGTTACTCATCAAAACCTCGCAGGGTGCGGGCCGTGCAAGGCGCCTGGGCACCCGGTCGCTGCGCCTTTTGGCGCTCCGTTGGCCATGGCTGCTGATTGCCCTGGCGCTCGGGCTATGTAATCCCGCAGCCGCCGGCAGCGGTGATCTTAGCGGACCCCGCATTGCCAGGGCGGCCCGGGTGCAACGCGCGCCACGGCTGGATGGCACGCTGGAAGACCCGCTCTGGCGGGCCGCCACTCCCATCACTGACTTTCGCCAGCGCGAACCGGCGGAGGGCGAACCCGCCACCGAGTCCACCTCTGTCCGCATCCTCTACACCCGCCGGGCCGTTTATTTCGGTGTCGCCTGTCTGGACTCGCGGCCCGCCCAGATTGTCGCTACCGAGCTGCGCCGCGATCTCAGCCAGGCGCTCGACGACTATTTCGAAATCATCATTGACTCCACCCATGACCGGCGCAACGCCTACGTCTTCGAGATCAATCCCTTGGGCACGCAGCGCGACGGCGTCATCACCGAAGAGCAGCGGGAAGATACGTATGGGGACGAGTTCGACCCCGGATGGGACGGAGTGTGGACCTCGGCTGCCCGCTTGACTTCCCAGGGCTGGACCGCAACCATCGAAATTCCTTTCACCACCCTGAATTTCATGCAGTCGCGCGACGTGGTGTGGGGAATCAACTTCAAGCGTTTCATCCGCCGCAAGAACGAAGAAGACCTGTGGTCAAGCTGGCGCCGCTTTTCCGGCATCAACAAGGTAAGCGAGGCCGGCGACCTGCGCGGCATTTCGGAAATTAACAGCGGCCGCCTGTTTATCGTTAAGCCTTACGCTCTGGGCGGCTACCAGCACCTGCCGCCCGCCGCCGCCCTCAGCGGCCTGCCCCCGGGCTCCAAGGCGCTTTACACCGGCGGACTGGACATGAAGATCGGCCTGCGTTCCAACCTGGTGGCCAACCTCACCGGCAATACCGACTTCGCCGATGCCGACGTGGACATTACCCAGTTCAACCTCACTCCCTACAAACTTTTCTTCCCGGAGAAGCGCCAGTTCTTCCTGGAAAACTCCAGCATTTTCAATTTCCCGCTGGATGGCGGGGGCGATCTGCTCTTCTTCAGCCGCCAGATCGGCATTGACCCCGTCACCGGACAGGAGGTCCCCATCAACGGCGGCGCCAAGATCACCGGCTCGCTCGGCGGCTTCGACCTGGGCGTGATGGATGTGGACACGCGTTCCAGCGGGCCTAATCCTTACGCCAATTTTGGGGTGGTGCGCGTGAAGCGCTCCATCTTCGGACAGTCCTACATCGGCGTGATGGGGGTGGACAAGCGTTCCGGCAATCCCCTGGACCCCTACAACCAGACCGGCGGGGCCGATGCCCGCATTCTGCTCACCAAAAACCTGGTGGTCACCGGCATCGCGGCCGAAACCCGCACCCCCGGCCTGACGGGCGGCCAATCCGATGTGGGCGGGTCGGCCACTTTCCGCAGCAACCTGTTCGACTTCATCGCCGAGGAACACAAAATTGGGCGGAATTTCAATCCCGAAGTCGGTTTCCTGGAGCGCAACAACAGCATCTCGCAATATCTGGACGGCACCTTTAAGCCGCGCCCGCGAATCCGGGGCGTGCGTGAGCTTAACTTTGAAAGTTTTCTATTTCATGCGCCCGACACCAGGGGCGCGCTGCAGACGCAGGAGTGGCAGGCTACCTTCCGCGCCCTGTTCAACAACGGCTCCTACACCGACGATGACATCATTGATAACTTTGCCCAGCGCATCACCACGCCCTTTAACCTCTATAAAAATATTTTTATCCCGGTTGGCTACTACCGCTGGTCGCGGCACCAGCTTACCTACGGCTCTCCCGAGGACCGGCGTTTCACCTGGAATGTTTACGAGCGTTTTGGCACCTACTATGACGGTCGCTTGAATGAAGCCCGGCTGCGCGGCACCTATCGCGCCAGTGAGCATCTTTCCGTGAGCCTGGGCGAGCAGTGGAACCGCTTTCGCCTGCCCCAGGGAAATTTCTCCATTCTCTTTGGCAGCCTGGAAACCGACTACGCCTTCTCCCGCTTCCTCATGCTCTCCACCCTGGTGCAGATGAACACGGCCAACACCCAGGGCGCCAGCGCCAATATCCGCTTGCGCTGGAATTACCGGCCGGACAGCGACTTCTACATCATCTACACCGTTGGGCAGCAGTTCGCCAGCCTGGCCGCGGCCAATCCCACGCAACTCATGCAACACCGCCTGGCGGTGAAGTTCACTTACTCATTTTCGCCCTGAGGGCGCGCCCCAGCCTCCGCCTCCTGGAGTTTCCACGCGGATGCGCTCGCCGGCTTTCACGCGCACGCTCGTTTTGCCGCCAAGCTGCTGCCGGCTGCCATCAGCCCGCACCACTTCCGTGCGTCCGGCGGCGCCGGGTTCGCCTCCGTTCAAGCCGTACGGGCGGCCCTGGCGGCGATCTGAGAGCAGGGTGACGTCCGCTTCGGTCAGGACTTCGATTTCGCGCACAATGCCGTCGCCGCCGCGATATGTCCCTTCCCCGCCGCTGTCCGGCCGCAGCGAGTAGCGCCGCACCCGCAGAGGATAGGCGTACTCCAGCGCCTCCGCCGGCGTGTTCAGCGAGTTGGTCATGTGAGTATGCACTCCGGAAACTCCCGGCTTGGTGGGACGCGCTCCCATTCCTCCCGCAACGGTCTCGTAGTAGGCGAAAAGCTCACCGGTGCGCGGGTCCATGCCCCCGATGGTCAAATTGTTCATGGTGCCGGAAGCGGCGGCGGGGATGCGCTGCGGGAGGGCCTCCGCCAGGGCCCGCAGCAGCACGTCTACAATGCGCTGCGAAGTTTCCACGTTGCCTCCCGCCACTGCCGCCGGCGGGCGCGCATTCACCACCGTTCCCCTTGGCGCGATAACTTCGATGGGACGCATCAGCCCCGCTGTGGCCGGCACGTCTTCCGTAAGCAGGCAGCGAAACACGTAGAAGCACGCCGACCAGGTGATGGCCTCGACGGCGTTGATGGCACCCTCAACCTGCTGATCGGTGCCGGTAAAATCCACCGTCACCAGCGGCCCGGTCTTGCGGCCTTTGCGGAAAGTGATTGCTACGGTGATGCGCACGGGGCGCCCGCTCACACCATCGTCGTCGAGCACATCCTGTGCCCGGTAGGTTCCCCGCGGCACCTGCGCCAGGAAGGCTCGCATCATGCGCTCGGAATAATCCAGCAGCTCGCACCCCGCCGCCGTCACGCGCCGCAGTCCGTAGCGCCGGCAGATTTCTTCCAGCCGCGTGAGCCCGGTGTGGCAGGCGGCGATTTGCGCCCCCAGGTCGCCTTCGCGCTCGCCTGGGGTGCGCACGTTGTTCAGCACCAGGGCCAGAACGTCGTCATCAATTCTGCCGCCTCGCATGAGCCGCACCGGAGGGATGCGCAACCCCTCCTGGTAGATTTCGCGGCAGGGCCCCATGGAGCCGGGATACGCCCCGCCCACATCGGCATGGTGAGCGCGCGAAGCCACAAAGAAATTGGGCGCCTGGCCGCGTCTCCGTGTGCCCCCGGCGTAAAGCGGCGCCACCAGGGTGATATCGGGCAGATGCGTGCCGCCGCAGAAGGGATCGTTGAGCATGGCCATGTCGCCCGGGCCGAGCGGCAGTCTTTCCAGCGCGGCGCGCACCGACATGGGCATGGAGCCCAGGTGCACTGGCATGTGGTCGCCCATGGCGATCACTTCGGCGTCGCCGTCGAAGACGGCACAGGAGTAGTCGCGACGCTCTTTAATGTTGGGTGAAAATGCGGTGCGGCGCAGCGCCGCTCCCATTTCCTCGGCGATGGAGTGATAGATGTTTTTGAAAATCTCCAGCTCGATGGGATCGCTTGCCATGCGGCAAAGTGTACGCCGGTTGCCTTGGAAACCAATATCTACCGCTGAGACGCAGAGAGATTCGAGAACAAAGGAGATTCCTGAATTGCATCAGGGATTGGCGATGAAACCGGATGAGCACGATTTTCTTCCAGATTTCTCCGTTATCTCGGCGTCTCGGCGGTAAGATTTTCTTACTCTTTTCCACAACTTTTTTGGCCTCGAGCCCATTTACTCCGGAGGAACCCGACTTTGTAATTGACAGCAAGACTTTTCCACCGCACCATCGCACCAGAAGTGCTGCTCGCAGCGAGAGCAGCCGGGGCCCTTTCGTACCTTTGCAAGGGAAATCGTTCACGGAGGGAAACTTCGATGCCGATGAAGAAGAAGGCAAAGAAAAAGAAGAAACACTAAGCGAGGCTGTACCTCGTGTTGGGCCCTGTAGGGTTTTTTGGGTCTCCGCCTCAGCGGGGACCTTTTTACTTACGTCCGGCTGTTATGAGGTGTTTTCCTTACGTCGCCGGCCAGGGCTCACCGGCTGGCTTTCTAAAATCCCAAATCCTTACGAAAATTGTTGTTCTCGGTCCAGCATCATGCTAGAAACACGCCAGGAAGCTCTAGCGCGCCGCACTTTCTCCCAGGGAAGGAAGAACGATGAGCCTGACCAAAAAGAAAGCCGAAAAAGCCAAGTCTATCGAACCTGTCATTCCCGATAAGCTTTACTTCCGCATCGGCGAAGTCGCGGAGCTATGCGAGCTGCCCACGTATGTGCTGCGCTTCTGGGAAACGGAGTTTTCCCAGCTGCGTCCCACGAAGAGCAGCACCGGCCAGCGCATGTACCGCCGGCGGGATGTGGACAACGTGCTGCACATCCGCAAGCTGCTTTACGAAGACGGGTTCACCATTGCCGGCGCGCGCCAGTACCTGCGCGAAGCGGCTCGCGCCACCGCCGCCAACCAGACTGCTTTGCCCTTCCCCACCCGGCACACGGCCGAAATCAAACGCGTGCGCCAGGGATTGCGGGAAGTTTTGGGGATGCTTTCAACGCGCCCACACTAGCCGTCTGCCTCACTTTACGCCAAACGTGGGCGCTGGCGTCTTCCTGGCTGCGGCACGAGCCTGCTGGTGGTAACCTTTTATCGCCGCTTACCCGCCATGAAAGGTTGCGCATGAAATTTCGTCGCCTGCCGGCCTGCGTTTGCCTGTTTATTTTTCCCACGTTTTGCTCCGCTCCGCTTCGCGCCCAGCAGCACGACATGCAGGGCATGCAGATGTCCATGCCGGTGAACCGCACCGCCACTCTGGCGGTGAAAGACGACCCCGCCGCCCAAGTACTCACCGCCAAGCTCGGCCCCTTGAACTTGCCTGCCAATACCAGCCACATGCGCGCGGCACAGCCGCGGGCGCAGTTTCTGAAGATTCCCTTCGACGCGTGGATCATTGCCTACCATCCCCGCCTGGTGGACGGCAAGGGCAACGCGATTCCCGGCCGCCTCCTCCATCATGTCGCCTTCTACAACACCGCGCGCCCCGATTTTGTCTGCCCCAACAAGCAGGAGCACATCTTCGGCGCCGGCGGCGAGATGAACGACTGGCCGGCCACCCCGGGCTTCGGCTATCGCGTCCGGCCGGGCGACCGCATTCGCATAACCAGCATGTTTCATAACCCGACTGCCGTCAGCTATCCCGCTGCGTACCTCGAAGTGCGCATGGATTACCGTAAGACGGGAAGCGCGGGCACGCCGCTCAAAAGCGTGTACCCGACGTGGCTGGACGTGAAGAGCTGCGGTGATTCCGGCTACGACCTGAAGCCCGGCCGTAATGTCGCCACCGGCGATGTGACTTTGAAGTATCCGGGAATACTGCTCGGAGTCGGCGGCCACATGCACGATTACGGTCGTGAACTGGTGCTCACGAATTTGACTCGCAAGCAGACCGTAGCCACCCTGGAGTCCAAACTCGATGCCAGCGGCCACATGGTTTCCATGCCCATTGTGCTGTTCATGAAGGAAGGCGGGTACAAAGTGGCGCAGGGCGATCGCATGCAGGTCACCGCCACTTACCTTAATCCTACCGGCCGCCTTCTGCGCCAGGGCGCCATGGGCATCGTGGTCGGCTACTTCCTGCCCGCTGACGAGCAACAATTCACGCGGCTTCACCACCCTGATTGACGATTTACGATTTACGAATGACGATTT
>DATJFA010000211.1:0-10374 GCA_035496015.1 Terriglobales bacterium
GCTATTATCTCCTCCATCCTGCCGCCGCCAGCGGCCATCTCTTGATGGAGAAGACCTCCAACCCCAATGCCGGACCGGTCTTCACGCTCGGAGTTTGTTCGGGCGAACAGTTTACCGGCCAGGAGTCGGCGGGTTGCACGCGCGTGAGCGACCTGCAGCTCACTCCCGACTACTACAAGGCTGACCGCAGCATGCGCGAGTCTGGGTTCGATCCTTCTTTCCGCTTCGGCCCCTATGACGGCGACACCCACCACTACGCGCCCGTATGCCTGAACAGTCTTCTATATAAGACCGAAAAAGATCTCGAACAGCTGGCGACTCTGCTGGGCAAGCGCGCGGAAGCGCAGCAATGGGCCCAGCGCGCCCAGGCCCGCCGGGAAGCCATTAACAAATACATGTGGGACGCGCAACGCGGCATGTTCTTCGACTTTGACTTTCAAACGGGCACTCGTTCCACTTATCACTACATCACCACTTTCTATCCGCTATGGGCTGGGCTAGCAACGCCTGAACAGGCGCGCGCCGTGGAACGCAACCTGGGGATTTTCGAGCATCCCGGCGGCCTGGCCATGAGCGACCAGCAAACCGGTGTGCAATGGGACCTGCCCTATGGCTGGGCGCCCACACAACTGCTGGCTATTGAGGGCCTGCGCAAGTACAGTTTCAACGATGACGCCAACCGCCTGAGCTACAAATTCCTCTCCATGGTGGACGAGAACTTCCGCCGCGACGGCACCATCCGGGAAAAATACAATGTGGAGACCCGATCGGATGAAACCAAGGTGGCGGTCGGTTACGAGGCCAACGTGATCGGGTTTGGCTGGACCAATGGCGCCTTCCTGGCGCTGCTGCATGAACTGCCGCAGGATTGGGTGCAACGCCTGCAGCGCCTGCCGGCGCCGTCGGCGACCGCTCAATGACTCCGCGGCTGGCCAGATTCGTTTTACTCCTCGCCGGCCTTTCCCTGCTATCAGTCGCGCAGGGTTCGAAGTTCACGTCTCCCTTCGGGCCGTGGAGGCGGGTTTCCAGCCAACCCATTCTCAGCCCGCAAGGCAACGGCTTCGAGTCTGCCGGCGTGTTCAACCCGGCGGTGGTCAAAGATGGCGGCCACTTCGTCATGCTCTACCGCGCGCAAGACAAGAACGGCACTTCACGTCTGGGTTACGCCAGCAGCGGCGATGGTGTGCGCTTCACCCACCGCGCCCAGCCGGTTTTCGTTCCGGAAAGGGATTACGAAAAGGATGGCGGAGTTGAAGATCCGCGCCTGGTGAAAATCCAGGGCACCTGGTACCTCACCTATACCGGCTACAACAAGCGCGACGCGCAGCTTTGCCTGGCTACCTCCCGTGACCTGGTTCATTGGCAACGGCGCGGCATCCTTCTGCCCGCCTACAAAGGCAAGTGGAATGTGAAGTGGACCAAGTCGGGCGCCATCGTCCCGCTCCAGATTGCCGGAAAGTGGTGGATGTATTACCTGGGGACAAAGCCCGACAATACGGACCAGATGGGACTCGCGTGGTCTACGGACCTGCTGCATTGGACAGACGCGCTCGAAGAACCGGTGCTGGCGCGCCGCCCCGGCCGGTTCGATTCCCGCGTGGTGGAGCCGGGGCCGCCGCCGGTCATCACGCATGACGGCATTTTCCTCGTATATAACGGGGCCGATGACCGCCTGGTTTACCGCACCGGGTGGGCGCTGTTCGACAAGAACGATCCCCGCAAAGTGCTGGCCCGCGCCGATGCGCCGATCTTTGAACCTGAAGAGCCATGGGAGAAGGTCGGCCAGGTGCCCAAAGTGGTGTTCGTGGAAGGATTGGTGCAAACCGGCAAGCGCTGGCTCTTCTACTACGGCGGCGCCGACAAGTACGTCGGGGTAGCCGAAGCGGAGGCCCGCCGCTAGAGGACAGCCTGTATGGCGATGGCCCTGTCCAGGGCGGAGCAAAGCTCCGCCCCACACATTTATGGCTTAGACTGCAGCTTGCTGGCTAACTCCAATTCAGCCGCCGCTTGCTGCGCGTCACCCAGCGCGCGGTAAGACTCTCCCAGCAGATGGTGAGCAATGTAGTTGTTGGGATCCATCTGCAGGGCGTGTTTCAGAGTACGCACCGCCAACTGCGGCTCGCCTTTGTTCAGCAGCACCTTTCCCATCAGGATGTAGGGCCCGCTGGCGGTCGCATCCAGCCAGATGGAGCGCTGCAGCAGACGCTCTGCGTCGTCCCACTTCAGCACGCGGGTATAGGCGTCAGCCAGCTTGTAATAGGTAGGGGCGTGGGCAGGGTCGAGTGCCAGTTCTTGCTGAAACTGCTGGATGGATTCCGGAATGCGCGATTTGTAGAGATACAGCTCGCCCAGGAAGTAGTGGGCCAGGGGCAGCTTGGGATCAATGACGATCGCCTTTTTAGCGTACTGTTCCGCAATGGGGTCAAACTCCTCGCGTAACAGCATGCGCGCGGCAAACAGGTAGGCAGGAGCGGACTCCGGCGGCACCCCGTACATGCCGGCAAACGCCTTGCGCGCCTGGTCATATTGCCGCAACTGAACATAGCAGATGCCCAGGACATAGCTGGCATCTACATTGGCCGAGGGGTACCACGAATTGACCTTTTCCAGAAGGGGAACGGCCTGCGCCGGCTTGCCGGAAAAATAATAGGAAAGGCCGAGCAACTGAGTGGCTTCGCTGTCCTCAGCATCATCCTGCAGCGCCTGTTGCAGGTATTGAGTCGCGCTTATGAAGTCGCTGTGCTTGTAGTAGGCCAGGCCGAACTCGCGATTCAGACCCTTCATCTTCGGGTCCCGCGCCTGCAGCTGCCGCAATTGCGCGATGCCCTCATCGAACTGGCCACGGTCAATCAGCGAGCTGGCCTGGGCAAAAGCCCCCGCCGAATCCGCCGCTGCGGGAGCCGCTTGGGCGGCGGGTGCAGGAGTGGCTGAATTGGCGGCTTGGCCCAGCAGGGGAAGAAGCAGCAGAAATCCTAAGAACATGGTGCGATCCGATGGTAAAAACATACTACCTCAACCGTACTTTTGTGGCGCGGGCGCCTCGCCCGCGGCGGTCATGCGCAAGCGTTCATGCTGCTTCTGCATGCTGCGCCATTGTTTGCCATAGGCTGCAGGGGATAGAATTCCGACGAATTTCAATCCTGCCGCGCACCGGTTTGGGTTTATTGCGTGAATCGCCGTTTTTCAATCGTGGTTCTGATGCTGGCTGGCGCGGCCATTGCCTTGAGCGGCCGGAATAGCCCACATTCACCTGCACCAGGATTGGCAGCACCCGCACATCCCACTTACAGCCACGATGTGGCTTCCATCCTTTACGGCAACTGCGTGCAATGTCATCAGCCGGGCGGGTCAGGGCCCATGTCGCTGGTCACATATGAGGAGGCCAAGCGCTACGCGCACCAGATTGCACTGGTCACCCAGAAGCGCATCATGCCGCCCTGGCTGCCTGATCCCAGCGCGGTGACGTTCGCCGATCAACTCCGCCTTAGTGACCGGCAAATCGCGCTTCTGGCGCGCTGGTCGGAGCAGGGCGCGCCGGCAGGAAACCTTGCCCAGGCGCCGCCGCCACCCAAACTGGCGGGCGGCTGGCAGGGCGGCAAGCCGGACCTGATCCTGCAGGCCCCGCCTGGATACGTGGTGCCCGCCCAGGGCATGGACGTTTACCACAACTTCATTTTTGAAGTCCCGATCACGAGCACTCACTACGTGAGGGCAGTCGAGATTCATCCCGGCAACCCAAAGGTCACACATCATGCCAATCTCCTGATTGACCGCACGCACTCAGCCCGCCGCATGCAGTCCCGCCATCCCGGTCCCGGCGCGGGTTTTGACGGCATGGATGTGGAAATGGAGAGCGACGTCTTCGAACCCGAAGGCCACTTCATCTACTGGAAACCGGGCATTCCCATATGGGTTGAGCCCAATGACATGACCTGGCGGCTCTCCCCTGGCACCGACCTGGTCTTGAACATCCATCTCCGGCCTTCAGGCACGCCCGTGCCCATCCAGCCCACCATCGGGCTCTACTTCTCGGAGAAAAAACCCGCCCTCAAGCCCATGCTGCTGCAGCTCGACCGCGACGATGAGCTCAACATCCCTGCCGGGGCCAGCGACTTCCAGGTGGCGGACGACTTCAGGCTGCCCCTGGCGGTGCGCGTTTACGCCGTTTACCCCCATGCCCACTATCTGGGCAAGCGCCTGGCCGCCTATGCCACCCTGCCCGACGGCTCTCGAAAATGGCTGCTGCTGATTCCCCACTGGGACCCGGCCTGGCAGGGGATTTATCGCTATCAGCAACCCGTGTTTCTGCCTGCCGGCAGCGTGATTTCCATGCGCTACAACTACGACAACTCCGGGCAGAACCCGCGCAACCCGCATCATCCACCGCGGCGCATCGCGGCCGGCAATATGGCCATGGATGAGATGGCGCACCTTTCGCTGCAGGTGGTGACCAGCGCCGCTCCCGATGGAGGCGACGGGCGCATAGTGCTGCAGGAAGCGCTGATGCGGCACAAACTGGAGCACGACCCTAACGACTACGCCGCTAACTACAACCTGGGCGCGTTGCTGCTCTCGCGCGGCAGCCCAGGCGAGGCAGTCCGGTATTTTGAACGGGCTGTCGGCCAGCGTCCTGGCAACGCCACCGCCCTAAACAGCTTGGGCGCTGCGTTGATGCAACTGGGACGCAAGCAGGATGCAGTGCAGCGCCTGCAGCAGGCGGTCGCGGCTGATCCTGACTATCTTGACGCGCGCTTCAATCTCGCCTCAGCTCTGGCCTTCAACGGGGAATTTGCCGAGTCTGCTCGGCAATTCGAGCAGGTCCTGCAACGTCGCCCCAACGACGCGGACGCCGAGGCCCGCCTGGGCTCCGTGCTGGCCGCCCAGAAGGACTACGACGCGGCTGAAGCCCACCTGCGCCGGGCTCTCAGCCTCGATCCCAACAACCAGGTGGCGAAAGACAATTTGCGCCTGCTGCAGCAGGTGCGGAGCCAGCCGAATGGCGAATCCCGCTGATCAGTCAGGAAGCGCCGGCGCTTGAGCAAAAATAAGGGGAGTCAATTTGACTCCCCCTTTCTAATAAACTTGTCAGCGAGACTTCAGAACATCAGCTTCAGCCCGAACTGCAACTCGCGCATGGTCGAGCCGAACTGAATGTCCTTGATCAAGCCATTGCTGGTAGGGCTGCAATCAACGCATGTGCCTTCCGTTGCCTGACCGTCGTTCTGGCTGAAGTCCAGCACCGGATGGTTGAACACGTTGAAAGCATCAACGCGGAACTGGGCGTTGAAACGTTCTGAGATTTTGAAGTTCTTGGCAATGGACATGTCATCGGTGAACATGCCCGGTCCCCAGTAGCTGTTGCGGCCAGCATTGCCTACCGTGCCGCAGCCCGGCAGAGCAAAGGGGCCGGAAGTCGGTCGCGACAGGGTACAAGTATCCGTCCCTAACGCCGCGGCCGGGTAGGCAACGGAGGGAACCGGCGTGAAGTAGGTCACGGTATGAGTAACCGGATCCAGAGAACTGGTTCCCATGTGGAATGATCCGCTTACGTTGGGCATGCAGGGTATGCTGACGTCGTTCACCAGGCCGCACTCACCCAGAGTGGGCGTCCAAGGCAAGCCGCTACTCTTGTTGAATGTGTCGGTGAGCTGCCACCCTCCGATGATGAGGTCGAGCGCCTTGCCAGCGCCCCCGGCGAACTTTTTGCCCCGACCAAAGGGCAGGTCATAGACAAAATTGGTAATCCAGACGTTTTTGCGGTTGAAGTCGTCGGGACCGTAGCCCAGGCGGCGGTCAGCAAGTGATCCATATGGGAAGTTGTTGTCCGTTGTCCAGTTGTTGGCGTGAGAGTAGGTGTAGGTGGACATGAACTGCAAACCTTGGGAGAAACGCTTGTCCACGCGCACCTGCAGCGCGTTGTAGTTGGAGCTGGCATCGTTGCCGAAGTAGTTCCCCATGATGCCGTCGCCGCAGCACAGAATACCGTCCCTATTGAAGTGGTTGTAGAACGGACGGCGCTGCTCCGCCGGCACAACAGGCGTAAATTGAACCCCGGTGGGAGTCACGATGGCCGTGCCACCTCCCAGCGGCTTCGGGTTCAGGTCGTAAGCTGGACCGTTGCCGGCAAACACGTGGCTTCCCTTATTGCCCACGTAGCCAACCTCAATCGTCATCGTATTGGTCAACTGGTGCTGAACCGTCACGTTCCAGGCATCGAGTGTGGGCAGGACCTGCTTCAACGGCCGCATTCTGGGCTGCACGTTATTGTTCGGCCCGCCCAGCGGGATCACGCCACTCTGCAGCATGCTGGCCGGCACCGTTGTAGTGGGGAACGGCCCCGGTCCTGTGGCCAGGGTGAACGCTGTGAAATAGGCGTTATTGTTTACCCCGGTGGCGAAGAGCTGCTGGTTAAGCAGCACCGGCAGGTTCTGCGTGACCGCGTGGCCGAAGTTGGAACCGAACACGCCGATATCGAAGCTGCGGCCGTAACCCATGCGCACTACCGTCCTGGGCTTCAGTTGGTAAGCGATACCCAGCCGTGGAGCGAAGGCGTGCCAGTCGTTGGCGATGTTCCCATTCAATCCATACGGCCCTTCGCCGGCGACGCGGATAATGCCTTCGGTGGGATTCGCAAAACCGCCCTGGTCTTTGCCGTTCACCGTCTCCGGGAAATAGATTTCCCAGCGCAATCCATAATTGAAAGTGAATTTCGGCGTCACGCGCCAGGTGTCCTGGCCATAGTAGAAGAACCGTTTCTGACGTTCCGCCGCACTCAGGCTGGTGCTGACAAAACGCTCCATGTGGTTCACGTCCCCCAGCAGGAAGTTGGCGAATCCCGAGCCGCCGGTGCCCGCATCGGAAGTAGCGCCGCTCTGCAGAGCCGCGCTGTTGCCGGTACCGGTCGTGAAGTGCAATTGGCCAGTCCGGTTGGCGTCGCTGGGCACGCGCAGATTCATAGCGTAGCGCATATCCGCGCCAAACTTGATCTGGTGGTTGCCCTTAATCTTGGTCCAGTTGTTCACGAATTGGAACTGCTGCTCGCTTTCCGTCAAGGGACAGTTGCAACGGCCAACGTTCAGGCCGTCGCCCATGGCATAGGTGCTCTGGTCAGACCCGGCGTTAATAGCCGGGGCCAAACCATCAAACATGGGCAGGCCGGAGGTGAACAAGGCCTGCGCTCCCGTCTGGTTCAGGCCGGGAATGCCCAGGTTGGTCGCCGCCGCCACTCCCGTGTCCGGTTTGTTGGTCTGAGGGTTGTACTTGAACCAGCCGAAGCGGAAGTCGGTCAACAGCGTATTGCTGACAGTCTTGGTGAAACCGGTGGCCAAACTATAGTCGTGATTGATGGAGCTTCCGGATAGTCCACCCAAGCCGTTGCCCACGCCGCCTAGCTGCGGCCCAAGGGCGGGCGTGCCCGAGAGCGAGTAGTAGGCCAGGCTGAAGCGCCCAAAGACCTGCAAGGTTTGGCTGGCATTGAAGTCAATGCGGGTATCAAACTGGTTCTGCTTAAAGGGTCCGGCGCCCGAGAAAACAAAGTTGTTGATGGTGGAACCGTTGGAAGGAGCCGGCATCAGTCCCAGCATTTTCTGCGCGATTGGAGAAATGCGGCTCAGGGGAATCCAATCCGGCTGAGTGGCGCACCCCGCCGGCCCGCAGAAAGGAGTCCGGCCAGCACCGGTTACGGGGTCGCCGGTATTCGGGTCGTAGATCAGCGTGGAAGGATCACCGGGCTTGCCATTGCCAATAAATGGCACGTACTGGCTCAGATTACAGAACCCGCTGCCATCGCCCGCGCCCGTGCAACTGTGGATCACGGAGGTGGTGGGTACCGTCATTAGCGAGGTTGCGCCTGTGGTCTGCCGCGTGCCCTGGTAATCGCCGAAGAAGAATAGCTTGTCCTTGATGATCGGTCCGCCGAAGGTGCCGCCAAACTGGTTCCACTTGGTGGGCGGAATGAAGCGCCCCGTAATCTTGTCGGGCGCGGATTGGGTGAAAGGATCGCGCGCCTGGGTGGCGTCGGTGCGCCGGAACCAAAAACCGCTGCCGTGCAGATCATTGGTGCCCGACTTGGTCTGCACCGTCATAACCCCCGCCACCGCCTTGCCGAACTCGGCGTCGTAGTTCTGCAGGGCGAACTTCGTCTCGGTAACCGCGTCCAGGTTGGGATTGACCACGATAATTCCCAGGATGGGGTCCTGGTTATCGGTGCCGTCCAGTTCGTAGGCGGTGCCACTGAAGTGCTGCCCGTTGACGAAAATCTGCTCGCTACCCTGCGGGTTCTCAGTAGCCGCGTGATTCCAACCGGTCAGCAACTGGGTGCCGGGAGCGCTCAGCAACAGCGACTGGAAGTTGCGGTTCAGAATGGGCAACTGTTCCACATACCGCGAATTGAAGGTGGTGGCCACATCGGCGCGGTCGGTCTTCAATGCCGGCGCCTCGCCCGTTACCTCCACTGCCTCGGTCACCTGGCCGAGTTGCAGCGGCATGTCCACCTTGGAGCCCTGGTCTGCGTTGACCACGACCGGGCCCTGCTGCGACGTCTTGAAACCTTGCGCCTCCACCTTCACCGAATATTGATCGGGAATCAGGTGGGTCACCGTGTAATTGCCGGTGGCGTTGGTGGTGGTGCTCACCGATGTGCCCTTGGCGATGTCGGTGACCGTCACCTTGGCATTGGGCACAGCCGCCCCGCTGGGGTCGGTAACGGTGCCGAAAATATTGCCGTAAACCGCCTGGCTTGATGCTGTTTCAGGTAGGAAAAAAGCAAGGCAAAACAACGCAGCAAACAGCAGGGCGCAGCGCCTCATGGTGGGCCTCCCCAAAGTGTTGCTACTGCGGTGGCGTCGCCCCGGGCGGATTTCTCCCGGGAAGGATCCTCGACGTTCAGGGGCCTGAGGGACCTGCTTACAGGTTCCGACACAAGCTCAAAACCGGGGCCGAAACCGCGCACTGGGATTGCTCTCGGCTCTGCAGTAGGGGAGCGGGCACGAGAGCACGCGGGTCACACCGACACGTGACACAGATCACACGTGCATGTGCGACCCTTCACGCTAACCAACTTACCTGCTCAGTGTCAATACTCGTGGGCGGAAAATTCGCGGAGCGTAGCTGCACAACTCTTTACAGTTTAGGAACTTGCAGCTGCGGATCCAGTTGCTTCGCTTTCTGGAACTCCTGCCGCGCCTGCGCCCGCTCCCCTTTTCTGGCCAGCGCCTGCCCCAGTTGCAGGTGCGCCGGCGCGTAATTGGCGGAGAGCTGAATGGCCCGCTGAAACTGGCCGATGGCGCCTTCCAGGTCGCCGGCGTTGAGCAGGCGCGCGCCGGAATTAGTGGCGAACACCGCTCCCTGCAGGCTGGTCTGCTGCTTCATTATTTCCTGCGTGGCGCGGGCTTCGGCGGCGGCTCCGGCGCTGTCGCCCGCCTCGCGCAGCACCGAGGCCAGCACGCTATGCGCTCCCAGGAAATCGGGCTGCAGGCGGATGGCCTGGCGCAGCGCATCGGCCGCTTCTGGAAGTTTTTTCTCCTGCCGCAGCACCGCGCCCAGTGTGTAGTAAGCCTCGGCGTAGTCGGATTTGGCGCGCACCGCGCCCCGCAGCTGCTGTTCCGCATCCGCAAACTTCCCTTCCTGCCAGTAGGTAACCCCCAGCGTGTAATAGGTGTCGGGGAGGCTGGGGTCGAGCTTCAGCGCTGTTTCCCACTCGGCGATGGCCTGCGGCAGGCGGTCGGTCAGCTTGTAGGCCAGCCCCAGGTCGTAGTGCAGCTGGCCGTCGCCGGGCGCGAGGTTCAAGGCCTGCTGAAATTGCGCCACCGCTCCCGCGAAATCGGCCTTCTGCAGGTAGGCGGCGCCCAGGTTCTTGCGGTAACTGCTGTCCTGCGGGCGCAGGCGCATGGCGTTGCGGAATTCGGGCATGGCGGAATCGGCGTCGCCGCGCTGCAGCAGGGCGATGCCCAGGTTGTTGTGGGCATCCGCGTCCTGGGGAGCCAGCTTAACCGCGCGCTGAAACGCCGCCAGCACCTGGTCCGGTTCGCCCGCTTTCTGCGCCAGCAAACCCAACTGCGTCTGCGCGGGCGCCCAATCGGGCCGCACTTCCACGCACTTCTGCGCCGCCCGCAACGCGCCCGTGGTGTCGCCCTTGGCTTCCAGAACCTGCGCCAGATAGGAATACGCGGGCGCGTCCTGCGGATTCAGACGCACCGCTTCCTGCAGGCTGGCCTCGGCTTTGTCCCACTCCGCCAGCTTCCACTGCGCCACTCCAAGATGAAACAGCGCCGGCTCATAGCCGGGCTGCAGCTCTATTGCCTGACGGAATTCGGATATGGCCTTATCGTATTGCGACTCCTGCGCCAGCAACACGCCCAGGGAGTCGTGCAGGTC
>DATJFA010000212.1:0-7569 GCA_035496015.1 Terriglobales bacterium
GTGGTGTGGAACTGGGATTTGTTCTCGTATTTGCCGGTAACCTCAACTCCGGTGATAGTGACCTCAGCCACCTTGCCCTGGTCCACATCCGTGAGGAATTGGGAGAAATTAATATCCTGGGTTTTAGCGCCGGCCCCACCCGCCTTAACCACCTGCCACAGAAGGACGCCGGACAGGATGATGACCAGCCAGAACACCACCGTCTTAACGGTTGAATTCACGCAAAAAACTCCTCATCAGCCAATGAAGGGTCGAAAAGTACCCGGGAAGCGGCGTGAAGCCGCACGCTTCCAATGAATTAGATGCTCTATCGCAGATTTGGATAGAAGCAATAACTCACGTGGCTCCATTGTAACCCGGTTGGGCCAGTCTGAGCGGTGGGATTTGAATGACCTAGGTCACCTAAGGCTGAGTAGCCGCCAAGTAGGGCAAGTTCCTCTCGAGCAGTGGGTTACCGAGACCGTAGCCGACCAGAAACTTATCATCCACCAGAAACCCGAAATAGTCAGGCTGTAGAGCTACCCGGCGGGCCGCCTGACGATCGAGCAGGGTGGTCAGCCGTACCGAGGCTGCGCCCCGGGAACGCAGCCCGTTCATGAGGAAGTCAGTGGTTACGCCGGAGTGAACCAGACCTTCCACCAACAGCACGTGGTGCCCGCGGACCTCAATTTCCGGGCTGAAAAAGATCTCCTTGCTGGTGGTGGTGCCCTGGATGCGATCGCGGTACAGCGGTTTGACGAACTCGCAGATGAGGGCCACGTCCATAGCGCGCACCAGATCAGCCGTGAACATGAAACCATTTTCCAGCACGGCCAGAACGTGCACCGTTTTGCCGCGGTAGTCATCGCTGATGTGGCGGCCCATTTCGCGCACGCGTTTCTGGATTTGTTCGGCGCTAATCACCGGCTTCAGGTTGGCGGCAACCGCGGCCATGCTGTTCGAGGTCAAGTCGCTCTTCTTCTCCAGCCGGGGGCCATGCTGGCTGACAGCTATTCTGCCCCAGGAGCGGCCTGCTGCAAAGCATACTCCTGGATAATCAGCCCGAGGTTCCCGCCACCGGGAGCCAGCAATTGTTGCGGCGGGGGGAAGCCGCGCACCCAGATAACCTCCTCGTTACCCGAGGCTGCGCTGGTGATTACAGGCCAGGCACGGCGCTGGGCCAGCGGAACCTTGCGGTTCTGCAGCAGTTCCTTAATTTTCCGTGGCGCCCGGGTGTGGCCGGGCCAGAAGCGGTCGCCAGGACGCCAGTTGCGCACCTGCAGCTTAGGGGGAAGGCGAACGGGGTCATAAGCCTGGCCGACGAGCTCCGGGGAAACCGGGGCCACGGTGGCCCGGAAAATAGTTCCAGTCTCCGCTACCGCGACCTCGCCAGGAAGCGAGAGGGAATAGATAAAGCCATGAACATCAGTAGATTGGCCAGCCTGGGGCGGCTCAAACTGCAGCCGATCGTGGCGGCGCAGAACGCGCCAGCCGCCAGGCAGGACGATTTGCTTTTCTCCGGCTGGTGGGGCTTGAGCCAACCGCAGCAAATCGTCCACGTGCTGAAACTCCAAAGGCACAGCCAAGAATTCAGCGGCCGCTCGCAGGATGCGGCGTTGCAAGGCCAGCGGCTGCCCGAGGAGGGCGGCAATTCGTAGAGCACCCGGGGTTGACCCGTCCGGCGCACTCCAGGCTTGGGTAAGCGCGCGTGAGACCTCGGCGTCCCAATAGCGTTCTTCGGCGCGGGCGATTTCGGCGGTTTCGGCCAGAAGTTCGCGAATGCGCGGATTCAGTTCATTTTCCAGCTGGGGCAGCACTTTATGCCGAACCCGATTACGTGCAAACCGCAGATCGAGGTTGCTGGCGTCCTCGCGCCAGGGTTGCGAAATTTCTCGAAGGTAGGACAGAAGTTCACTCCGGCAAATGGACAGCAAAGGTCTTGCGATTGCCGGGTGGTGTGCTGAGCTTCGCTCAGCCGGACGGGCGAGGGCGCCCGTCCCCACACCAGCGTTGCTGGCGGTGACGGCTGGCTCACGCTTTAACCACTTCTCGCTGATTACCAGCCACTTGGGATAAATGCCCGTCAAGCCCGTAGTTCCCGTCCCCCGCGCCAGGCGCAGCAGCACGGTTTCAGCCTGATCATCGAGCGTGTGCGCGGTGGCAATTTTGTTCAGGAGGTCGTGGGTAAGCAGCCCCTGGAAGTACTCGTAACGGATCTTTCGCGCCGCCGCTTCCAAACTGAGACGGCGCCTGGTTGCCTCGGCGGGAGTATCCGCAGAAGAGACGTGCAGGGGAAGGCCATGCCGGCAAGCCAAATCGGTGACGAACTGCTGGTCGGAATCGGCATCGCCGCCGCGAATCTGGTGGTTCACGTGGACCAGCGAGAGGACTACGCCCAGTTCGTCGCGAAGTTCCAGTAAGAGCCGCAAGAGGGCAACGGAGTCAGCGCCGCCGGAGACGGCAACGCCCACTCGGTCACCCGGGCGGAGCAGTTCCAGGTCGCGAATATAGTGGTGGACGCGCTGAGCCAGTTCGCGCACACGTCTATGGTACTGCACCTCGAACTTGTGCCGCTGAAAAGGGAATAAGCATCGAAACAGGAACGCCAGAGCTAGGGGTTATTGTTTCAAAAATGGTTAGGGGGCACGAAAGTGCCATCTGGCGCGGCTTTCACGGCATTTTGAGCTCGGCAGTATCGCTGCCTTGGTAACCTTCCAATCGGGCACAGCAGAAGCTAACATGCGCTTATCCAGGGATCAGTGGCGGGGCTCTACGCCCGAGGTCCTAGTTCATGCTACTGAACCTTGCAGTCTTCCTGCTGCTCAGTTCTACCGTTCCTTCTGCTACCACGCCGAGCCTGTCCACGTCGCAGTTGAAGGTGCCGAGCGCTTCGGCAACACAGGAGAACGCAGCGATTATTTACTCTGACCACGGTGGATTCATGATTTCGGTCCCCAAGGGCTGGGTATTGGACCGGGCTATAGGCCAGAAAATGGGGACCTGCTGCGTGCTCTACCCTCAAGGTTCCAGCTGGGACCATGCCGATAGCGTCATTTATCCCAATATTGCCGAAAAGCAGCCCGGGCAGACGCTGCAGCAGCTCATGGCCAGCGATCTGGACGGCTTTCGCCAGCGCTTTCCCAAGATGGACGTAATGGAGGCGCGGGACCTGCCGGCTGGCGAAAACTCGGCAGCCAAGGTGCGCGTTTTTTACGGCGTTAACCAGGGCTCGTTTGAGCTGGTGGCCTATGTAGACGAACCGCAGGTGGTGGCGCTGCTGGTGCTCAGCTCTCGCTCCAAGGAAGCCTTGGGAGAAGCATTGCCGGCCTTCCGCGAAGTGCTCAAGTCCTATGTGTACATGGACATGACCACGGGCGCCAGCGTGGGGATAAGCCCGAAATAGCAATTGATTCCAAAATAAAAACGTAGGGACAGCCGCCCCCGGCTGTCCGGGCGAGCGAAGCTCGCCTGAAGCTTAGCCGGGCTGCGCCCGGCCGCACAGGCGAGGGCGCCTGTGCCCACGTGTGTATTGCAGGCGAGGGCGGCTGTGCCCACACAGGTACTGCCGGCGGGATCAATCCAGAGTGGGAGACTTGGAGGCGATGAGGCGGGTAATGCGGGCGAGGAAATCCGCGGCGGGGACCTGGCCTTCGTCGCCTTTGCCGCGGCTGCGCACGCTGACTTTGCCGGCCTCGGCTTCCTTGTCGCCCACCACCAGCAGAAAAGGAACTTTCTGCAGGGTGTGCTCGCGTATTTTGGCGTTCATCTTTTCGCTGCGAGCATCCACGTGAACCCGCACCCCGGCGGCCTTGAGCTGGCCGGCAATTTTCTGCGCGTAATCGTGATGGCGCTCGCTGATGGGAATCAGCACGGCCTGCACGGGTGAGAGCCATACCGGAAACGCGCCTGCGTAGTGCTCGATCAGCACCCCGAAGAAGCGCTCGATGGACCCGAACAGGGCGCGATGCACCATGATCGGGGGATGGCGCTGGCCATCCTCGCCCACGTATTCCAGGCCGAAGCGCTCAGGCAGGTTCCAGTCCACCTGGATGGTGGAGAGCTGCCAGAGGCGGCCGATGGCGTCCACTAACTTGACGTCAATCTTGGGTCCGTAAAAAGCCGCTTCGCCGGGAATAACTTTGTACTGAATGTTGCGCCGCTGGAGCGCGTTCTCCAGGGAGCGGTTGGCGCTTTCCCACTGTTCGTCGCTGCCCAGGAAATTCTTGCAGTCCTTGGGGTCCCAAGTGGAAAGTTCGGCGGTGTACTGGTCGAAGCCGAAAGCGCGCAGAGTCTCCAGCGCGAAATCGAGGCAGCCGAAGACTTCTTCCTCGATCTGCTGCGGGGTGCAGAAGATATGGGCGTCATCCTGGGTGAAGCCCCGGACGCGCAGCAGCCCGTGCATGACTCCGGAGCGCTCGTAACGGTAAACCGTGCCCAGCTCACCCAGGCGCACGGGCAGGTCGCGGTAGGAGCGCAGCTGGTCCTTATAGATCAGGATGTGGAAGGGGCAGTTCATGGGCTTGATGCGGTAGTCCGCGTCGTCGAGCTCCATGGGGGTGAACATGTTCTGCGCGTAATAGCCTTCGTGGCCGCTGGTCTTCCATAAATCCACGCGGGCGACGTGCGGGGTATAGACGAGCGAGTAGCCGCGCTTGAGGTACTCGTCGCGCATCCAGTCTTCCATGGTCTTGCGGATGATGCCGCCCTTGGGATGCCAGAAGATCAGCCCCGGCCCGGCCAGTTCCTGGATCGAAAACAGGTCAAGCTGCTTGCCCAGCACGCGATGGTCGCGCTTCTTCTGTTCTTCGAGTTGGTGCAGGTAATCGTCCAGTTCCTTTTTGCTGAAGAAGGCGGTGCCGTAGATGCGCTGCAGCTGCGGATTCTTTTCGTCGCCCAGCCAGTAAGCGCCGGCGATGTTGAGCAGCTTGAAAGCTTTAATCTTTCCGGTCGAGGGAATATGGGGACCGCGGCAGAAGTCGGTGAACTTGCCGGTGCGGTAGATGGAAATTTTTTCATCGGGCCGGGTGAACTGCTCGATGAAGTGGCACTTCATGAAGTCGCCTTCCTGGCGAAACTGCGCGAGCCCCTGCTCATGGGGCAACCATTCGCGCGCGTAAGGCTCGTCGCGCTGGACGATTTCCTGCATCTTCTTCTCGATTTTTTCCAGGTCCTCAGGCGTGAAAGGAGTGGGACGGTAAAAATCGTAGAAGAAGCCGGTGTCGGTGGCGGGGCCATGGCCGAGCTTGGTTTCGGGAAACAGCTCGAGCACGGCGGCCGCCATCAGGTGGGCGGTGGAGTGGCGGTAAACCTGGAGCGCTTCCTGATCCTTTTCGGTGAGGATGCGCAGGTCGGTGTCCTTTTCCAGGGGTCTGGTCAGGTCAATCAGGTCGCCGTTGGACTTAGCCACGAGCGCAGCGGAGGCCAGGCGCGGGCTGATTTGGTTGGCCACGTCCAGGGCGGTGGCGCCGCTGGGCTCTTCCTTAACGCTGCCATCGGGCAGCTTGATTTTGATGGTCTCGGCCATGGCCAGAAGCGGATGTGGTCTGAAAAGTTGAGTTTAGCATGTGGAGGCGGGTCTCCGACCCGCCCGGACAGCCGAGGGCGGCTGTCCCTACGTGTGCACGGCAACTTTCAGCGGCGGGGATCGGGGATGGAGGAACGGGAATAGTAGAGATCTTCGATGGACGTTTTTACGCGGCTAGAGAGCGCTTCCATGTCGCGCAGGGTGAGGCCGGTGGTGGGGATGGGATCGCCGACCAGCAGCTGCAGTGGCCTCGGCTTGATGTGAAAGGTGTTCATCTTCAGCATTTCGTAGGTCCCCACGATGGCCATGGGGATGATATCCGCTTGCGCCTTAATAGCCATGAAAAATGCTCCCGCCAGGAATTCCTTCACTTCTCCGCTCGGGGTGCGGCCACCTTCCGGAAAGATCACGAGGGGCATGCCCGATTGCAACGTCTTCACCGCCGACTTCAGCATACCGATGGATTTGGCCGGGTTCTGCTGGTCAATGCGCACCTGTCCAGAGCGGCTGAGGTGCCAGCCCATGAAGGGGTAACGGAACAATTCCTTCTTGGCTACGATACGAAACTGGAACGGCAGGCCCACATAGAGCACGGGGATGTCCATGGCCGAGGCGTGATTGACGGCGTAAAGGTGAGGCTTGGAGGTATCAATGCGGTCGAGGCCACGAACCGTGAGGGGCGAGAGGCTGGTCTTGAGAATCAGCCACGACCAGAGGCGGGCGTGGGCGTGCTGGATGCGGCCATCACGGTCAATGAACGACGATAGCAGCGATGAGATGGCCAGAACGATGGTGTAGCACCAGATGAGGGGATCGAAAATCAGGTAGGAACGCACACGGCTGAGGAGATTCCTTGCGGGCGAGGGCCTGCCCTGAGACTGCCGAAGGGGCGGCCGCGCCACTCCCGAGTTTGCTGCCAGCTGCTGGTTGGAATTCATTTCCAAGATTCAGGCGCGAAGCCCCAGTTCGCGCATTGCCTCTCCCACAATGTAAATCGAACCGGTAATGACGACCAAGCCCTGGACGCCAGCCAGAGAACGGGCCTGGGCGAGGGCGGCGGGCACATCAGGAGCGGTGAGCACTTCGGCGCCGGTGCGGCTTGCGGCTTCTCGGATTTCGTCCGGGGTTGCGCTGCGCGGGTTTTCCGCACGCGTAGCCAAAATGTGCGCAGCCAGAGGAAAGAGGATTTCGGCAATTTCGGCGATGGCCTTGTCGCGCATGGCGCCAAAGATGAAGGTGAGCGCGCGCTCCGGATAGTTCTGCGAGAGAGCGGCACGAAGGGCCCAGGCGCCGGCGGGATTGTGGGCAACGTCCAGGACGAACTCCGGCCAGGAGTTCTGAGCCGGAATGATTTGGAAGCGGCCGGGCCAGCGAGTGTTGCGAATGCCGGTGGCGATGGCTGAAAGAGAGATGTGAAAGGGCGCAGGCGAGCTACGCTCGCCCTGCACGGGGCGGAGCTTCGTGCCCACACGGGATGAATTCAGTTCGACGGCAGCGGCGATGGCGAGGGCGATGTTGCGGTATTGGTGGCGGCCGATGAGTGGTGATTCCACAAGGATCTCCTCCCCCATCACCTCCAGCGGATAAGAAGTATGCGGCACTGGGGCTGAAGCCCCATCCCCTTTTGAATGCTGGTTCGCACGGCTAAAGCCGTGCGCTTCCACGGTGGCGTGAGCATTGTCTTGTCGCCGACATTCGACGGCAAGATCGGCGGGAGGGGAGACGGGGGGAACGTAGGGAACGGCGCTGACGGCGCGGGCGCTGCGTTCCAGGGCGGCTTTGCCGATCACGTCATTGGCAGCGGGGTGCTGGGGCAAGATGACGACCACGCCGCCGGGATGAATGATTCCGGCCTTCTCGCCGGCAATTTCGGCGATGGTGTTGCCGAGAAATTTCTGGTGGTCGAGCGAGATGTCGGTTATGACCGAAATCAGGGGCTCAACAACATTGGTTGCATCCAGGCGGCCGCCCATGCCGACTTCGAGCACGGCAATGTCAACCTGGGCCTGGGCGAACTGCTCGAAGGCGATGGCGGTCAGCATCTCAAAAAAACTGGGATGCCAGGG
>DATJFA010000213.1:0-7443 GCA_035496015.1 Terriglobales bacterium
ATGCGGCACTTGGCCATCACCGGAATGTCCACCACCTCCATGATTTCGCGAATCTTTTTGGGCGAAGCCATGCGGGCCACGCCGCCTTCAGCCCGGATCTGTGCCGGCACGCGTTCCAGGGCCATTACCGCCACCGCCCCCGCACGCGCGGCGATCTCCGCTTGCTCGGCGTTGGTCACATCCATGATCACGCCGCCCTTCAGCATTTCCGCCAGCCCGGTTTTCAGCCGCAGGCTGCCACTGCCGTTCTTCTCAGACATATTCGTGCTCCTCGCTTCTGCCCTTAGGATACGAAAATATTGGTCCTCTAAGAAGGACCATTTAGATGATTTTTACTGTACCATTTCAACGTGCCCAAAAAGGCCACTACCCTGCCTCTGCCCCTGCCCTTCCCGCCGCCGCACACGCCGCGCTTCCGCTGGTTCTACGATGAGCTGCGTTCCGCCATCCTGGCCGGCCGTTTGCAGCCGGGAGCGCGTCTGCCCGCCACCCGCGACCTGGCCCGCGAATACGGCCTCTCCCGCGGCACCATTGTGGCCGCTTTCGAGCAGCTGGGCTCAGAGGGCTATGTCGAGGGCAAGACCGGCTCCGGCACCTACGTCAGCCAGGTGCTGCCGGAAGAATTGCTGCAGGTGGGCCGTGTGAAGGCCCAGGGCAGCCTGCGACGGCGGCGCCCGGCGCTTTCCGACTACGCCCGCCGTCTGCAACCCATATCGGCCATCGAACGCGGCCCCGCCCGCGCATTCCGCGCCAATCTGCCGGCCCTGGACGCCTTTCCCACCGCTTTGTGGGCGCAGGTAGCTGCCCGCCGCCTGCGCCGCGTCTCCTGGCGCCTGCTGGCCGGAGGCGACCCCCTCGGCTATCGTCCGCTGCGCCAGGCCGTGGCCGAGTATCTGAACACCTCCCGCGGCGTGAAGTGCGCCCCCGAGCAGGTGCTGATTGTTTCCGGGGTGCAGGAGGCGCTGGACCGCACCGCTCATCTTCTGCTCAACCCGGACGATCCGGTCTGGATGGAGGAACCGGGCTACCCGCGCGCGGCTATCGTGTTCCGTGCCGTCGGCGCGCGCATCTGCCCCACGCCCGTAGACAGCGAAGGTTTCGATTTGCAGTTTGGCAAACGCCGCTGGCGGCGCGCCAAGCTGGTCTATGTCACCCCCGCCCACCAGTTTCCTCTGGGCGTGACCATGAGCCTGCGCCGCCGCCTGGAGTTGCTGGAGTGGGCCCGGGAATCTGGCGCCCTCATTTTTGAAGACGATTATGACAGCGAGTACCGCTACGCCGGACGCCCCATTCCCGCCATGCAGGGACTCGACCGCAGTGGCGTGGTCATCTTCTCCGGCAGCTTCAGCGACGTCCTCTTCCCTGCCCTTCGCCTGGGTTACCTGGTCATCCCGCCCGATATGGTGGACGTCTTCGCAGCCGCTGAATCCTCCAGCACCCACCATCCGCCACTGATGGACCAGGCGATTCTTTGCGACTTCATCAGCGAGGGCCATTTCGCCCGCCACATCCGGCGCATGCGCGAACTTTATGCCGAGCGCCTGGAGGCTTTCCTTGAAGCGGCCCACAGCCGCCTGGCCGGGCTGCTGGAGATTCCGCCCGTCGAAGCCGGAATGCAGACGATTGGTTGGCTGAAGGGCAGAATGACTGCCGAGCAGGCCGCTGCTGCCGCCACTAAGCACGAGGTGGAAGTTGTGCCCCTGAGCCGCTATGCCAGAGCCCGCCGGACCCGCGGCTTGCTGCTCGGTTTCGCGGCCGTGGACGTACCTGAATTGCGCAGCGGTGTGGATCGCCTGGCGCGGGCGCTGGAAGAAAGCTGACCAGCTAACTAGCTGTCTGGCTGACTATTAAAAGCTGCGTCAATAAATTTCTTTTACAGCATCCCTATGAGTCTGTCATCCCGAGCGAGGGCGCGTCGAGCTTGCGAGACAAAGCCCGAGTCGAGGGACCTTGCGGTTCGAGAGCGGTGCAGAACCTTGCTCCCTGGAGGACATAGCCGACGATTGTGGGCGAACCGTCGCGGGTGTCTACTCAAAACCGCCAATCAGCCAGATAGCTAGCCAGCCAGCTATCTATCCACAAATTTCGCGAACATCCTCTTTGGATCAATCGCCACAAACGTTCCCCGGCTGCGGGCTAGCACTTCGCCGCGCTCATTGAAAATTTCCGCCGCGTTAATGTGACGCCGTCCGCGCACGCTTACTCCATGTCCCTCCACGCGCAGCGGCTTGTTCAGCGGCACTGGTTTCAGATACTGCACCGTGATGTCAGAGGTCAGGGCCACCACGTTGTGGATTTTGTTCACCTTGCCCATGGCCTCATCCAGAATGGTGGCAATCACCCCGCCGTGGGCGTGGCCCGGCGGCCCCGTGTAGCGCCGCCCCAGGCGAAAGCGGCTGATAAATCGCTGGTTCTTCTCGTCGTAGGAGAACCTCAGGCGCATGCCTTCGGCATTGTTCTTGCCGCAGGCAAAACAGTAATTCTTCTGCTGCCGGCTGACGTGACCGCGGCCCACGTGCTTCTTGCTCATAGGGAAGGGTGATTGTAGATGGAAAATGCGGGTAGGAAAACCGCTTTTGCTACCTCAATGCCGTGTCATGGTGAACGCGCCAGAGCCAGAGCACGAGGTAGACACGCCGTTTAGAGTCCACGTCCCTGATACCGAATTATCCGGGTTTGCCGTCCCCTGCAGGGTTAAAGTGGCGGTCCCACCTCCGGCCGCTAAGCCTTTGACAGTGAGCGACATCGCCGTCACGCCACCGCCCGTGTAGTAACCGTAGCCGCTGCTGGAAAACTGCGCGATGCCAGAGGCGCTAACCTGGGACTGAAAGCACGACGTGGCGGGATTGAAGCTCAGGTTAGAGACATTCAACACGGTGTTTCCCACTTCATTGATGGAGGAGGAGAAAGAGAACACTGTGCTTCCGTTTGCTTTTTGCATATCGGCCGTCCAGTTGCCGCTCAGATTGACCGGCCTCACCTGATTCCCGTTTCCACATCCCAGCAGGGCTAATAAAAGGCCAAGGGCCAATACGAGGGGCAACCGATTGCAGCGCATGGAGGATAGCTCTCTAGCAGAGATGCCGAAGCGGGAGCATCGGATGCATTCTGCCGGCCGGTTATGCGGGAAACCCAGGAATGTCAGGCCGCATGCTTACATGGCGCCGCCGCACAGGAGGATTTTCGAAAGAATCGTCGTTTACTCCTGCACGCTGTGTTCTTCGTTTTGCGTGCGCAGGATGCGGTCCACGGCATAGGGAGCGCGGTGGGCCGGTTCATGGAAGTGGCGCACCTGCATTTCACCCAGCAGGCCCAGGGCAAGTAGCTGCACTCCAGCCAGGATGAGCACCGCCGCAAAAATCATCAGCGGGCCATGCTCGCTCATCAGGTGCGTGCCCTGCAGGAACTTTTCTCCCAACAGCCAGAGCGATACTGCCGATCCGGCAAGAATGCTGCACATGCCCAGGCTGCCGAAAAAGTGCAGCGGCCGCGACAGGTAGCGCAGCAGAAAACGGATGGTGATCAGATCGAAGAAGACGCGGAAGGTGCGCGACAGCCCGTAATGAGAGTTGCCATGCTCGCGGTTGACGTTGCGGATGGGCACTTCGCAAATGGAGGCGCCCTGCCAGGAAGCCAGCGCGGGAATGAACCGGTGCAACTCACCGTACAGCGGTATGCCCTCCAGCACCTCCCGGCGATACGCCTTAAAGGTGGTGCCAAAGTCGTGGATATCCACCCCGCTCAGCTTGGCCATCAGCCAATTGGCGCAGCGCGAAGGAATGCGCCGCAGCCACAAATTATCAATGCGCCGTTTGCGCCAGCCGCTCACAATGTCGTAGCCCTCGGCCAGCCTCTCCAGGAACATGGGAATGTCGGCGGGATCGTGCTGCAGGTCGCCGTCCATGGCGATGATGAAGCGCCCGCGCGCGTGGTCAAAGCCGGCTGCCAGCGCCGAGGTTTGCCCAAAGTTCCGCCGCAGCTTGACCACGGTTACCCGGCTGTCAATGGCGGCGATTTCCCGCAGCAGCGGGAAGGTGTTGTCATGGCTGCCGTCGTCCACCAGCACCAGTTCGAAGCTTTCTCCCGTCGTCTCCATTACTGCCTTGAGGCGGTCGTAAAGCTCGGTGACGTTCTCCTGCTCGTCATGCAGGGGCACCACGATCGAGTATTTGGGCACGGTAGACACATTATACGAAAAGCTGCCTCTACCCGGAGTGGCGGCGCGGGAACGCGCCGGTATTTGCCGATTTGCGAACCACACTGAAGTAGCGGAGAGGGGTCAACTATCAGCCGCTATCGCCGATAATTGGTCGACTCAGCGATCCTCTGAAGGAGAATTAATCCCCTTCGGCGCGCCGCGTGTGCCCGGCGCGCCCGAGGGATGCTCTTGTATCGCAGCTATTTAACCTGCAGCGACTCGATGTACTCGGTCAGGTTGCTCACCCGTTGCTGCACTTCCGGTTCGTGGCCTTTGCTCATGGCCCGGTACACATTGCCCCAAATCGGCATATCCGCCGTGCCGTGCGCCGGAACGTTCAGGTCGCCCACGATGGAACTGTAAACGTGGTTGGCGGGAAACTTGCCGCCATTTTTCTGGGCCAGCGTGGTCAGGTCGGCGGGCGCGGTCTTCAGCGCCGTTGCCGCCGGGCCATCGCCCTTGGCGTCCTGTCCATGGCAGGCAGCGCAGTGGTTGACGTACATTTCCTTACCCGATGCCGGTGAGGTATAGCGCGCCGGCACTTTCTTGATCTTCTGCGCCGCCGCTCCCATGCCCACCAGCAGCATCAGAGCCAGAATTGCGTATTTCTTGGTTTGCAGCATTCTCTTCCTCCGGGCCCGCGGGTGGCGGGGATAAAAGCGCTGGCCTCACTGCCAGTCCGCCGCGCCGTCGTCTCGCTGGCCGTGATTTGAGCCTACTGGCGCTAGCGTCTTCTTTCCGTAATTGGCATCACTCGCCCTTGTGACGCCTGCACGCTGCTTTTGTGTCCTTCGCCTGCCGCGTTGCAACCCATCCCTCGGCGGTGTATATACCTACTTCCCTTCGTGGGATTCTCAATCATGATGCCCAAATCACGCTGTCTCACTCTACTCGCGCTGTTTCTACTGTTTGTTATGGCCAATGCTGCCGCACAGAAGCCCCCGCTTACCCCGGATGAGTTCTTCAATTCCGTGGACATCACCGCGGTGAAGCTTGCGCCCGACGGCCGCGCCGTGGTGGTCGGCACCCAGCGCGCCGACTGGAACCAGAACACTTTCCGCAAGGACCTCTGGCTCTATCGCGACAACGGCCAGGGCGGCGGCTCGCTGGTGCAATTGACCCAGAGCGGACACGACTCCGATCCGCGCTGGTCCCCGGATGGGCGCTGGATCGCCTTCTCCTCCGACCGCCAGGTCTCGTCGGAAACGGAAGAGGAAAACGCTCCCGGCCGCGCCGGCGAAAAGAAGCACATTGCCCAGATCTACCTCATCTCGCCCGCTGGCGGCGAAGCTTTCCCCATTACCTCGGGCAGCGAATCGGTGCACACGTTTGAATGGTCTCCCGACTCGCGCACGCTTTATTTCGCCACCCGCACTCCCTGGTCGCCGGAGCAGGATGAGGCCTACAAAAAGGAGTGGAAGGATGTAGTGCAGTACCGGGAAGAGGAGCGCGGCGACACGGTATACGCCCTGGCATTGGACGACGCGCTCGCGCGCCACGCCGCCGAAGGTACCAAGGCCACCGAGGACAAGGAAAAGAAGGAAAAGCAGCCGCCGGCCACGCCCGGCGCACGGGCCCTGACTAGCTCTGAGTACCGCGTTGCCGATCTCGCTCCCTCGCCCGACGGGCACACGCTGGTTTTCTCCACCGGCTCAATCTCCGAGCGCGTGGAGGGTGTGAAGCCGTACGAGATCTATAGCCTGGCTTTGGCCAATCCTCAGACTGCGCGCCAGCTTACCCATAACAATGCCATCGAAGAACACCTGCGCTGGTCGCCCGACAACCGGCAGCTCTTCTTCCGCGTGGACCTGGGTTCGGTCGAGGGCAAGTACCAGGATCTGCAGTCGCGCGTCTACGCTCTGGAGTTGGCCAGCGGCCAGACCACGCGCTGGGCGGCGAACTTTGGCGGTCCTTTGAGTGGGTTTGAAATCACCTCCTCCGGCGAACTGCTGGCTCCTGCTCGTCTGGGAACTCAGGTGCAGGTTTACGAAGAGCGTGGCGCAAACGGCCGCTTCGAAAAGAAAGCCGGCTGGCCTGGCACCTATGACACGCTGGCCGTTGCCGCCCATTCACCGCGCGTCGCAATTGTCTACTCTTCCCTGCAGCGGCCCACGGAGGTCTACCTCGCCGAGAGCGTGGACAAACTGGCCGATGCCCGTCAGATCACCGCTTTTAACAAGCTCTTCACCGAACGCGCCTTGCCTGAGGGCAAGCCCTACCGCTGGACCGCCGATGACGGCTCGCCCGTGGAAGGCATGCTCATCTATCCTCCCGGCCACTTCGGCGAGAAGCACCTGCGCATGCTCACTCTCATTCACGGCGGCCCCGCCGATGCCGACGGCGACCACTTCGAAGCTGATTGGTATCAATGGGCCGGTTTGGCCGCCACCAAGGGCTGGCTGGTCTTCGAGCCCAACTACCGGGGCTCTAGCGGCTACGGCGATAAGTTCATGAGCCAGATTGTTCCCCACCTGGTCTCCCGCCCGGGCAAGGACATCCTGGAGGGCATAGACGCGCTGGTAAAGGACGGCACTGCCGATCCCGACCGCCTCGCCATCGCCGGCTACAGCTACGGCGGCTACATGACCAACTGGCTGATCACTCAGACCGCGCGCTTTAAAGCTGCCATGACTGGCGCCGGCGCGGTGGAGCATGCCGCCAATTGGGGCAATGACGACCTCACCTACGACGACGCCTTCTACCTTGGCGGCCGCCCCTGGGAGGCAGAATCCATGTACAACCAGGAAGCCGCCCTGTGGCAGATCAACAAGGTGACCACGCCCACCCACATTGTCGGCGGTTCGCAGGACATTCGCGTCAGCATCCTCGAGCAGTACCTGCTGGAGCACGCCCTCAATTCCCTGGGCGTGCCCTGCACCTTGCTTCTGTTTCCCGGTGAGGGCCACAGCCTGGGCAACAATCCCTGGCACGGGAAAATCAAGGTCCGCGAAGAGCTGAAGTGGCTGCAGAAATATGCCGGCGGAGCTGCCGCCACCGGTGTCGGTCGCTGATAATGATTCACTTCCTGCCGGGGCTGCCACAGTTTATTTTCAGAAACACGGCTGCGATTGTCATCCTGAGTTCGGATGCGGCATACCGACCCGCATCCGAACGAAGGACCTGTTGTCTTTGCCGGAAAAAGCAGTGCTTCGCCACGCGCAGCATAACCATGTTCGCTTAAAACGACGATGCAATGCTTCCGTTTTTGGCTAACTGTTTGATGTGGTGTGCAGCCCGATATGCCA